>DASVVI010000841.1:0-2823 GCA_036386635.1 Longimicrobium sp. | reverse complement strand
GGTGGGGATCATGCCTGCCACGCCGCTCGGCACGTGATGTGAACCTGGCGCGGCGTGCACGTAGCGGTGCGGTTCAGGTGCTGATCGTCTATCCGGTCCTAGTGCCAGACTACGGCGTTCCGGTGTTCAAAGGCCCGGTGGGCCTTGTAAGCGCTGGGGATGATGCCAGACGGCATTGCTTTCGTGCTGACGAGCTCGTATGACCGTGCCAGGCTCGAACTCTGGCCCGAAGAAGGCATCCCCGAAATTCCCTGCGCTTGGCTGATGACGGCGGCCAAACGGCGCGCCGAGGCATGTGGTGCACGCGCTCCCATACCCAGGCACGCACATCTTCCGCGGCCGCCGTGTCCGGTTGTCCGTGTCCGTCATCCCCGTTCGTCGGCGTGGCAGCTACCCGCTCCAGAGCCCCCACCCGGAACAGTCCATGACAACACAATCAGTGGCCGTACCGTCGGCCCCCACGAAACCGGCCGCGCGGGTGCGGCATCGAGTCGACTCGGTGGACGTGGTGCGCGGAGTCATCATGATCCTCATGGCGCTCGACCACACGCGCGACTTCTTTGGTGGCGCGTCCATCAACCCGACGGACCTGGCGACGACCACGCCGCAGCTCTTCTTCACGCGCTGGATCACGCACTTCTGCGCGCCGGTCTTCTGCCTTCTCACCGGGACGGCGGCGTACCTGGTGCGGCGCAACCGGACGACGTCGCAGCTCTCCGGCTTCCTGTTCACGCGCGGCCTGTGGCTGGTCTTCCTGGAGCTGACGATCAGCCGCTTCCTCTGGCAGTTCAACGCCGACTACAAGGTGACCATCATCACGGTGCTGTGGGCGCTCGGCTGGTCGATGGTGGTGCTCTCGGCCCTGGTGCACTTCCCCACCTGGGTGGCCGGCGCGTTCGGCGGCGCGATGATCGTGCTGCACAACCTGTTCGACCCGGTGCAGGCCGCGTCGTTCGGGAGCCTGGCGCCGCTCTGGAACGTCCTCCACGCGCCGGGCCTGCTGTACGCCGCGCCGGGCCGCATCGTGATCCTGGCCTATCCGCTCATTCCCTGGATCGGCGTGATGGCCGTGGGCTACAGCCTCGGCGCCATCTACGGCTGGGAGCCCGCGCGACGCCGCCAACTCCTGCTGCGGATGGGGATCGCGCTCACCGCGGCGTTCCTGGTGCTGCGCTTCGTCAACGTCTACGGCGACCCGTTCCCCTGGAAGGCGCAGCCGACGGCGACGTTCACGCTGCTGTCGTTCCTGAACCTGACCAAGTATCCACCGTCGCTGCTCTTCCTGCTGATGACGCTGGGCCCCGCGCTCCTGCTGCTGCGCGCGATGGACGGCCGTACGCCATCCACGATCCTGCGCCCGGTGTACACCGTCGGCAAGGTGCCGATGTTCTACTACCTGGCGCACATCCTGTTGCTGCACCTGATTGCCGTGTTCGTGTCGTACGTGCGCTATGGCACCATCCGCTACATGTTCGAGTCACCCACGCCGGACAAGTTCCCGGTCACGCAGCCGCCCGGTTGGGCGATGCCGCTGCTGGCCGTTTGGGGCATGTGGATTCTGGTGGTCGTCCTCCTCTACCCGTTGTGCCGGTGGTACGCGGCGCTTAAATCACGCAGCACCAACCCACTGCTGAGCTACCTCTAAGCGAGGTTCGGCTGGTCTCACGCGGAGACGCGGAGACGCGGAAGAGGAGAAGAAGAGAAAAGAGCGGAGAGAATCCGCCTGGTAGTTCTCATGCTTTTCTCTTCGCGTCTCCGCGCCTCCGCGTGAGGCTTCCGGGAAACTCTTCAACGCGGCACGTATCCAGATGAAGCGCATCTTTCGCATCGCCGCGCTCCTCGCGCTCGCAGCGTGCGCACCGGCGGCCCGCATGTCGCCATCGCCCAGCGCGGACACACTCGCGACGCTGTACCGGGCGCGCGACTGCTTCGGGCTGCGGGACGCGCTCCGGGATGCGCGCGGCGAGCTGAGCTTCTACCGCGCCGCCGAAGCATCCGCCTTCAACCGGACCGACGACGCGGTGGCCCACGCCCGCCGCTTCATCGGATCACCCGGCCGGGCAGGCGATACGCTGCTGGCGGAAGCGCATTCCATCATGGGCGAGGCGCACGCGAAGGCGTACCGCTACGCGGATGCTGCGCGTGCATACTCGGCCGCGGCCCCCCTCGCGCGCGACTCCGCGGCGCGGGCGGAGGCGGCGAACGCGGCCGCGCTGTGGGGCGCCCTCGCCACCGTGCCGCCGCAGACCGTGGAGCGCGCGCCGGAGGTGCGCCTGGCGACGGCGCGCGACAGGGCCGGGCTGCTGACGACCGAGGTGGAGGTCGGCGGAAAGCGGATCCCCTTCGTGTGGGACACGGGCGCGGGGCTCTCCACCATCACCGACTCGACCGCGGTAGAGCTGGGGCTCCGCATCGTGGAAGCGGCGGTGCAGGTGGGTTCGGCCACGGGGCAGCGGAGCGCGGCGCGCCTCGCCGTTGCGCCGGAGCTAAGGCTCGGCGGGGCGACAGTGCGCAACGCCGTCTTCCTGGTGCTCCCCGCCGCCAGCCTCTCTTTCCCGCAGATCGGCTACCGCATCCGCGGAATCGTCGGGTACCCGGTGATCGCGGCGCTCGGCCCCACGACGCACCTGCGCGCGGGCGGCATCGTGCTCGAGGCACCCGCACCAGCCGCGCGCCCCGGCGCCGCCTCCAACCTCTGCCTGGACGGAATGGCGCCCCGCCTCGCTGTCAGCCACGCGGGCCGGCGGATGCACGTGGGGCTGGACACCGGCGCCCAGACGACGTCGCTCTTCCCTCCCTTTTTGGCGGCCAACCGCGAGGAGG
>DASVVI010000840.1:0-9028 GCA_036386635.1 Longimicrobium sp. | reverse complement strand
CCCCGCGAAGAGCCAGCGGCCGGTGGGGGCGGCGTCGCCGCGGGCGCCGGGGGCACCGGCCCACATGCCGGCGGCGAGGGCCACGGCGAAGGTGGCCGCCAGCCCGCCGGCCGCGCCCAATGCGCCGCCGGCCTCGTAGAGGATCAGGCTGCCGGCGGCGAAGAGGGTGATGCCGGCCGCCACCCCCACCAGGGCGGCGCGGGCCGCCAGCCCGCCGAAGCGCACGCGGTCAGGGCGCAAAGCGTCCATATCCCCCGCGATAGTAGAGGAGCGGCGTGCCCTCGCGGGTCTCCGCCGCCTCCACCTCGCCCACGAAGATGGTGTGGTCGCCGCCGTCGTAGGCGTTGCGCACGCGGCAGTCCAGCCAGGCGAGCGCCGCGTCCAGCACCGGCGCGCCCGTGCGCTCCGCGTGGAAGGCGGTGCCCAGGAACTTGTCGCCGGTGGTGGAGGTGCCGAAGCGCCGCGCCAGCGTCTCGCCCTCCCCCTCTTCCAGCACGTTGACCGCGAACACGCCCGAGCCCTCCACGTAGCGGTGCGACTCGCTGGCGCGGTCCACGCACGCCAGCAGCAGCGTGGGCTCCAGCGACACGGAGCAGACGGCGCTGGCGGTGAGGCCGGCAGGCTGCCCGTCGTCGCGGAGCGTGGTGACCACGGCCACGCCTGCGGCGAAGTGCCCCATGACGCGGCGGAAATGGCTCGGATCGATCATCCTGGCACCCCGGCGGGGCGGTCGGTAGGTTGGGCGGTGGCCGGGGCGGCAAGGCCCTGGCCGGTTCTTTGCGCTCGCCACGCACGCACCGGGCCCGGCGCATCCGCCGCTGCCCGCAACGACCGCGGGCCGGCAGTGGTGGCCCGGCCCGCACGCACACTCATACGGCTCGCAATGCGCGACTTTCCAGACCGCGGCGCCCGCGCGGCGGCGCTCCTGATTCTAACCGCTCTCTCCGGCTGCGACAACGTGCGGTGGGAGGGCTCGTCGATGCAGGTGGTGCCGCCGCCGCCCGCCAGCGACGTGGTGCAGGTGTCCGCCGTCAGCGAGGGGCCGGCGTCGCTGGGGCTCCCCACGGGCTCCGTGCTCTTCCACGTGATCCGCACGGCGAGCGGCGCGCAGATCGTTCCCGTGGCCGAGATCTCGGGCGATTCGCTGCGTACGCTGCGCCGCCCCGCGGGGGTGTCGCCGCAGGCGTACGAGCAGCGCTTCCGCCGCGCGGTGCTGGAGCCCAACTCGCAGTTCGTCCTCTTCCGCCGCGGCGCCCGCGTGGGCACGGCGACGGTACAGGGGAACGGCCCCGTGAGCACCTGCGGCGTTCCCAGCTCCGTGGGCCTGGTGACGACGGTGGCCGCCGCCGCCGCGGAGCGCGAGTTCGTCGCCTTCCGCAAGGGGCTGGAGCCGGACGTGGTGGGCGAGTTCTCGCCGCCGCAGGTGGCCGGGCCCATCCGCCGCTACGGCCCGCTGATCGCCGAGCGCGCCGTGCTGCAGAACGGCCTTCCGCGCCCGCGCAGCTGGCCCGGCGCCCAGCGCGACCTGCAGGCGCTGGACGTGGTGCGCGGAGGGCAACCCGAGATGGCCTCCACGTTCCTGGTGGGCGACCAACTCGCCGTGGGACCGCCGGAGGAGGACGGGTGGAGCGTCTTCTTCGTGGCCTCGTACGAGCAGCGGACGGGGTACAACCCGTTCTACACGGAGGTCTCCGACTATCGCAAGGCCGGCAAGCGCGCCCCCAAGCTGGTCGACTACCTGAACTGGAACCGCACTGGCGGCGCGGAGATGCTGGTGCAGGTCTTCGGCGCGCGGGACTCCTGGTACGAGGCCGTCTCGCAGGACCGCGGCAACCGCTGGACGCGCGTGTGGGAAGGGACGCCCTGCCGGGGGGAGGCGCCGTAAGGGCCCTCACCCCCCCGGCCCCCCACTCCCGATAACAGGAGAGGCTGGCGCCGCTGTTATCGAGAGAGGGGGGAGGTCCCGGGCATCAATGCCGGGGCTGCCCCTACGATTCCCCATTTCCCCATTCCCCCTCCCATGCGCCAGGTCTGGATCACCAAACGCGGCGGGCCCGAGGTCCTGCAGGTGCGCGAGGCGCCCGATCCCGAGCCGGGGGCGGGCGAGGTGCGCATCCGCGTGGCGGCGGCGGGGATCAACTTCGCGGACATCCTGGCGCGGATGGGGCTCTATCCCGACGCGCCGAAGCTCCCCGCGGTCGTAGGGTACGAGGTGGCGGGGACGGTGGACCGCGTGGGGAGCGGGGTGACGGACGTGCGCGAAGGGGACCGCGTCGGCGCGATCACGCCGTTCGGCGGCTACTCGAGCGTCGTGGTGGTCCCCGCCGCGCAGGCGATCCCGCTGCCAGACGGGCTCTCGTTCGAGAAGGCGGCGGCCATCCCCGTCAACTACCTCACCGCGTGGATCATGCTGGTGCACCTGGGGTGCGTCCGCGCGGGGGACCGGGTGCTGGTGCACGCGGCGGCGGGGGGCGTGGGTGTGGCCGCGCTCCAGATCTGCCGCGCGCGCGGGGCGGAGGTGATCGGCACCGCCAGCGCCTCGAAGCACGAGCGGTTGCGCGAGATGGGCGCCGCGCACTGCATCGACTACCGCACGCAGGACTTCGAGGCGGAGGTGAAGCGCATCACGGGCGGCCGCGGGGTGGACGTGGCGCTGGACGCCGTCGGCGGCGAGTCGTTCGGCAAGAGCTACCGATCGCTGGCGCCGCTGGGACGGTTGTACGTGTTCGGGGTCAGCGGGTTCGCGACCGGAGAGCGGCGCAACGTGCTGGCCGCGCTTCGCGAAGTGATGCGGACCCCGCGCTTCCACCCCTTTCCCATGATGAACGCCAACCGCGGTGTCCACGGCGTAAACCTCGGGCATCTCTGGAAGGAGAAGGAGCTCCTCGCCCGCGGCATCGGCGAGATCCTGGGCGGGGTGGGCGACGGTTCGCTGGACCCCGTGGTGGACCGCATCTTCCCCTTTGAGAAGGCGGGCGAGGCGCACGCGTACATCCAGGGGCGCGGCAACTTCGGCAAGGTGCTGCTGGCGCCCTGAACGCCGCCATTTTCAGGATGATGCAACAAAGGGCTGGACAACGCGCCCCGCTGTACCGACCTTATGTACTCTCCCCACCCCCGCGTCTCATCCGACCCGCCGCCGGTCCCATGCCTCAACCGATTCCCGCGTTGCGCGGGCTCATGCTGCTGAGCGCCTCCCTGGCGCTGGGCGCGTGCGAACTTCCCGCCGCACAGGCACCCGGAGGCGCGGCGTCCGTCATCAGCTCGCTGCGCGCCGAGACCCCCGCCGCGCCCGCGACGATGACGGGGAAGTTCCGCGTCGTCTACCAGGCCGTGGACGATTCGACGTTCGCGCAGTGGCAGGACGACTTCCGGGAGGCGCGGTTCCTGGAAGGTGTGGCGGAGTGGCTGAACGGATGGATCGCGCTGCCGAACGACGTAACCATCGGCTTCGAGAAGTGCGGCGAGCCCAACGCCTACTACGACCCCGAGAAGCGCGCGGTATCGCTCTGCTACGAGCTGGTGGACGACCTGGACGCGGTGCTGGGCGGCGATGACGACCACGGGGCGCAGGCGGTGAGCGACGCCCTCCTCTTCACCGCGCTGCACGAGGTGGGACACGCGCTGGTGGACGTGCTGGACATCCCCATCGCGGGGCGCGAGGAGGATGCGGTGGACCAGCTCGCCGCCGTGATGCTGGTGGATGGATCGGAGGAGGGGAGCAAGGTCGCGGTCAACGGCGCTTCGGGGCTCGCGATCGACGAAGGGGAGCTGGACGACCTCGCCTTCGCGGACGAGCACGCGCTGGGGCCGCAGCGCTTCTACAACGTCCTCTGCCTGGTGTATGGCCAGGACCCCGACGGATACGCCGATTGGGTCAAGGACGGCACCCTCCCCGCCGAGCGCGCGGAAGGGTGCGAGGCCGAGTACGCGGACGTGTCGCGGAGCTGGGACCGGTTGCTGGAGGCGTATCTGCGGCCCTGACCGCGCATCACACCGGTAGAACAGATAAGGGGGGCGCCTCGGATGCGGGGGCGCCCTCCTTTTACGCGTTCAGCGGGTGCGGACCTTGACCGCGCCCTGGAACGCAGCCGCCGGCACGATGCGTGTCACGACGTTGGTGGATGCGAGCCATGAGGAGGCGTCCAGGTCTATCAGCAGGCGCACGTCGTCATCCTCGCCACCGAGTGATACGGGGCGCTCCACAACGATGCTGTCCGCGGGGGCGACGGCGACGGTGACGCGCCCGGTGATGTTGACGCCGCCGATCACCAGGCCGGAGGCCACGTCTGCCTCCACGCGGGTGAAGACGATGCGCACGCGGTCGTAGCTCGCCCGCCGCACCTCGCCCGAGGTCAGGCGCACGGTGTCGCGGCCCTCGATGCGCACGGAGGTCGAGGCCGGGGCGCGGTTGACTTCCTCCGTGCGGTTCGACGACAGCAGGCTGACGCGCGCGTCGAAGGTGATGGTACCCTGCGCGGCGGCGGCGCTCAGCGAGCGGGCGCCTTCCGCAGGGGCAAGCGACATCCGCGTGGCGCTCGGCGAGCCCTCGGCGGTGGCGTCGCCGGTGGCGTACACCTCCACGTCGCGCGCGCCGCCCGCCACGAAGTCCTTGCCGCACCCGCCCAGCGCGAGCACGGCGAGCAGCGCCATCCAGCTCCGCATCCTCATATCGTCACCCCTCCTCGGTTGATCCAGCGTCAGTCCGCGCGATGCGGGCCAGTTCCGCGGTGGCCCGTTCGGTCTCCGGGCCCGTCCCCAGCTCGCGATAGATTTCCAGCGCCACCTGCAGCCGGGCGATGGCCGACTCGGTCCTCCCCTGCTCCGCATCCAGCAGCGCGTACTCGTGCTGCGTTGTCGCCATCTCGATGGCGGGGATCGACTCGCCGCGGCAGATGCCCAGCGCCTGCTCGTAGAAGATGAAGGCCTCCTCGTCGCCGCGCGCGCGGGCCGCCGCGCCCAGCGTGCGGTACACGTCGGGGAGGAGGGTGATCAGCGAATGCGCGAGCGCCACCGCCTCCAGCGCGCGCGCCGCCTGCTCCGCCTCGCGCACCCGCCCCCGCGCAAGATGGACTTCGGCGACGTTGATCAGGATCAGCCCCTGCGCATACGGCGAGGATGCGTGCTCGAGCGCGGCCTGGAACTCCGCGTCGGCCTCCTCCAGCCGGCCGCGCGCCATCGCCAGGCGCCCGCGCCCGTTGCGGATGTGCACCGCGGCAGCCTCGTCGCCGACCTCGTGCGCTAGGTCCAGCCAGCGCTCGCAGGCGTCGAGGGCGCCCGTGCGCAGCTCCACTACGGCCATGTTGACGTAGAGCTGCCAGCGGTGGACGGGCGAGCCCCCGTCGCCCAGCAGCTCCAGCCCACGCTCGTACCAGCCGCGTGCTTTCGCCCACAGCCCCTGGTCCGTCCGCACGTTGCCGAGGCCCAGGCACGCGACCACGGCTCCCTCGCCATCGCGCTGGGCGGAGCCGATCTGGAAAGATTCCGTGTAGAAGCGCACCGCGTCGTTGAGCGCGCCGCGCGAGCGGGCAACGCGCCCCAGCCGCCGGAGCGCGAGGGCCTCGCCGCTTCGGTCGCGCGGCTTGCGCCCCAGCTCCACGGCGCGCCTGAAGAAGCTCTCCGCCTCCTCCAGCCGCCCCTCCTCCTCCTCCACCTCGCCCGCCGCGATCAGCGCGCGAGCGGCCGCCGCCGGGTCGCCTGCGTCTACCGCACGCAGGGCGGCGACGGAGTGGCGCATCACCCGCTCCACGCGTTCGCGGGCGCGCTCGGCCAGCGCGGCGATCCCTGCCTCCAGCGCGTCCGCATCAGCCAGGCGCGTGCCCAGCGTGGCGTACGCATCCGCGGCCGTCCATGCACGCCCGCCGTCCTCGCGCGACGCACCCACGAGCGCGGCCCGCAGGAGGAACAGGTCGTCCGCCCGTGGCAGCGCATCCAGCGCATCGCTCAGCTTCAGGGGTCGCGTCACGGCAGTGTGCTCAGGTGAATCATCCGCATCTCACCAGGGCACGCCCCGTTCCCCTCCAAACCCGCGCAAACACTGGGCTTTTCCCACCCACTCGCCATTGGCGACGCTGCATTTTCTGAGACATGCCCGAAAATGCAGCATCCCGCCTTGGTACGGGCGCGATTCATCGCGCCCGTGCCCGACGCCGCACCGGCCCCGGCTCCACCGCACCAAACCCGTAGGGGCAGACCTGCGTGTCTGCCCTCCCCCGCCGCGCGCGAATCCCCGCACCAGGCACCAACCATCGTAGGGGCCGCCCCACGTGGCTGCCCGTGCCATCCTCCGCACCGACGCCCGTCATCCGGGCAAAATCCCATACTCCAGCGCCTTCCGCGTAACGGTGTTGCGATGCACCCCCAGGATCTCCGCCGCGCGCCCGATCTGCCCCTCCGCATGCTCGAGCACCTGGCGCAGGTGCAATGCCTCCATCTCCGCGAACGAAAGCGTGGGCGAGTACCCCGGCAGCGCGATCCCCTGCGGCTCGCCCGGCCGCGCGGCGCCGAGATCCACGTGCTCGGCCAGCATCACCTCGCCCGGCGCGATCAGGACGGCGCGCTCCAGCGCATTGCGCAGCTCGCGGATGTTGCCCGGCCAGCGATGCGACGCCAGCCGCTCCAGCGCACCCTCGCTCATCGCGCGCACGGGACGCCCGTACGCGCGTGCGAAGCGCGCGGCGTAGTGCAGCGCGAGCGGGCGAAGGTCCCCCGGCCTCTCGCGCAGCGGCGGAAGGTGGAGGCGCACCACGGCCAGCCGGTAGTACAGGTCTTCGCGGAAGTCGCCGGACGCGATCAGGGCCGGCAGGTCGCGGTGCGTGGCCGTCACCACGCGCACGTCCAGCGTGATGCGCTCCTCGCCGCCCAGCCGCTCGATCTCGCGCTCCTGCACCGCGCGGAGGATCTTGGCCTGGAGGACGAGGCTCATGTCGCCGATCTCGTCCAGGAAGAGCGTCCCGCCGCCCGCGCGCTCGAAGCGACCGATCTTACGCGCGACCGCTCCGGTGAAGGCACCCTTTTCGTGGCCGAAGAGCTCGCTTTCCAGCAGATCCTCGGGGATGGCGGCGCAATTGACCGCCACGAACGGGCCGCCGGCGCGCGCGCTCACCCGGTGGACGGCGCGTGCGATCAGCTCCTGTCCGGTCCCGCTCTCCCCCGGCACCAGCTCGGGGGCGTCGCTGGGCCCCACGCGCCCCACCGTTTTGAAGACCTCCACCAGCGCCGGGCTGCTCCCCACCACCTCGTCGTCGCCATCGGGCACGTCGGGGAGCGGAATGGCGTCCGCGCTCCCCTCGCCGGCCCGGAGGACGCGCGCCACCTCGTCGGCCCGCAGCGGCAGCGTGAGCAGCTCCGCGGCGCCCAGCGACGGCGCGGCGAGCGCCATCCGCAGCGAGGGCGCGACGGCGGCGAGGACGAGCGCGCCCGTCTTCGGCTCGCGCGCCACGCGCCGGATCAGCTCGTCGTCGTCCGCAGTCAGGTCGAGCGAAAGGATCGTGGCCGTCCACGGCCCTTCCGCCAGCGCGCGCAGTCCGGCCGCCAGCGTCGCTTCGGCGCGCGCCTCACCCGCCAGCGCGCGCACCGCGTCCGGCAGCGCGACCCCGATCGCCAGGAGGCGTATCCCCGTCATGCCGCCTTTTGCAAAATGTGACTAGCGCCCGATCCAATCTGCTGCAAATTGTAGCGCTGCAGTCCCTACAAAGAAAGGGCAGAAGGCGAAAACCCAGCATCCATGCGGATTTTCTCTGCGGCCCCACCCGTGCCCTTACCAGTCCCCGACGCCGACGAGCGGCGGACCACGAGAAACGGACAACCGGGGGAGGCTACGATGAACGGCAAGGGACTCTGGATCGCGGCGGCGGCGCTGGTGGTGGGTGCGTGCGACAACCCCACGGGTTCGGGCGACGAGGCCTGGATGGAAGTGGCGGCGGTCGGAGAGGATGGAGGCGCGTCGAGGAGCGTGGCGCCGAGCGAGTCGGGGACGCGGGCGCAGCAGTCGAGCGCCTCGGGGACGGTGAGCTTTGACGCCCGCGTGTACGTGCAGACGTCGGCGGGCGCGTGGCTGGAGCTGACGGACGGCGCCGCGGAGTCGGTATCGGTTGATGCGGCGGGGCAGAGCGAGTCCCGCGCGTTCGCCTCGGAGCGGGTCGAGGCGGGCAGCTACAGCCGGGTGCGCGTGGTGTTCGAGGACGTGGACGCGCAGGTGAACGGCTCCATCCAGATCGGCACCGGACTGCTTTCCGGGGCGGTGTCGGTGGACCTGCAGGGCGACAACCAGGTGGTGGTGGAGCGCGAGGTGAACGTGACCGCGCGCACGGCGGCCACCACGCGGCTCCTGGTGAACCTCAACGCGGACGCGTGGCTCAGCCGCGCCAACGCGCAGACGAAGACGGTAAGCGAGGCGGAGTTCGCCTCCGCCGTCGCGGTGATGGCACGCTGAAGCATCTCAACACCTTTGACGGAGATCTGACGATGAAGCTCGTGATGACTATGGCCGCCGTGGCGGCCCTGGCGATCCCCGCCGCGCTCGCGGCGCAGGTGGAAACGAAGGCGACGGTGGGCGCGCGGGTCGGAGTGGATGCCCCTGCCGCGCAGACCGGCCTGAGCGCGGACGCGACGGTGCGCGCCACCGCTGACGCGGGGCTGCCGGACGCGCCGGTCCGCCGGGCCGTGGCGAGGTCGCGGTCCCGCGGCAACTCCGAGGCCGAGACGGCACGGATCGCGGCGGAGGTGCAGGCGCGCCTCATCGCCTCCCGCGACGCGCTGAGCAACGACGGCAGGCGCGTGGCCACGAACGCCGAGATCACGGCCGGCGCCGACGCGATGGCCAAGGGCGCCACGCGCGCGGAGCTGTCCCTGCTGGCCCGCAGCGCCCCGCCCCGCCGCTCGCTCGTGGCGTCGGTGGATGCGCTCGCCCGGCTCGGCACGGGCAGCGGCGACTTCGCCCGCTCCGCGACGACCATCGCGGGACGCCTGCGGGCCGGCGCCAGCGACCCGTCGATCACCCGGCTGGGCGTCGGCGCGCAGGCCGGCG
>DASVVI010000839.1:0-4746 GCA_036386635.1 Longimicrobium sp. | reverse complement strand
CCGCCCTGCGCCCCCGCAGGCGGGGGAGGGGGCCGGGGGGAGGGGGCCATCCGATTTCCGCCCCCTCTCTCGATGACAGGAGGGCGCAGCCCTCTCCTGTTATCGGGAGAGGGGGCAGCGAGGAACGAGCGGGGGTGAGGGCCCTCCCTACTCCTTCACCACCGGCGCGATGCGGTCGCGGTCGGTGTCAAGGGCGCGCTCTACCCAGAGCACCTGCACGAGGGTCCAGACCAGGAGGACGAGCGGGAGGGCGAGGAGGAGGCCCAGGAAGCCGAACATCCCGCCGAAAAGCACCAGGGCGAAGAGGGTGATGAAGGGGTGGATCTCGGCGCTCTGCTTCATGGCGAAGGGGGTGATGACGTACCCCTCGATCTGCTGGATGGAGAGCGCGGCCAGGGCGGTCCATCCACCCTTGCTGGGGTCGTCCATGAAGGCGACCAGGGTGGCCGTGCCCCCGCCGAGCCACGGGCCGACCAGCGGGATGAACTCCAGCGTGCCGTTCAGCAGCCCCAGCAGGAGCGCGTTGGGGACGCCGATCAGGTAGAAGAGGATGACGCTGAGGACGCCCACGCACAGCATGGCGATTGCCGTCCCTTTCAGCCACCCCACCAGCCGTTCGCCCAGGAGCTGGAAGACGCGGTACACGGCTGGGCGCTGGTCCGCGCGGACGAGGCGCAGCACCGGGTTCATCAGGTTCTCGTTGGGGTTCGCCAGCGCGAAGAGGGCGCCAAAGAACACCACCACGGGGATGAACAGCGCCTCCAGGAAGCTCATCGCGCTCCCCACCGCGTTGGCGTTCCCCACGGCGCCGGGCTTCAAGAGCTGCGCGGGGCGAGGGATGCGGATGGGGGCGCCGGTCTGCTGCCGCAGCCACACCTCCCACTCCTTAATCTGCTGCTCCAGCCCCGGCCCGCGCCCCACCATGTCCTTGAGCTGCCCCACCAGCACGGGGAGTCCAAAGGTCAGCAGCGCCGCCACCCCGCCGATCACCAGCACCCCCACCAGCGCCGCCAGCCACTTCCGCTCCAGCGGCAGCTTTCGCCCCAGCGCGTTGAGCCCCACGGCCACGATCGCCGCCGCGTAGATCATCAAAAGGACCTGCGCGATCGTGTCGAAGAAGCGGAATAGAACCGCCAGGCCGAACGCGAGCGCCACCGCCTTGTAGATGTGCTCCGGCTGAATCCCCACGAGCCTGGGCCCGGAGTGCGCGGCCACCGCATCGGCGGAGATGGTGGGCTGTGCGGCGGGTGTCGGTTGGTCTGGCATCGGTGGGGTGGGCGGGTAGGGAGGGCTCCTCGCGGGCTGGTGCGGCAAGGAGTGAACCAACGGCAGTGCGTGAGTGCGTTAGTGCGTGAGTGCGTTACAAAACAGAAGTGCTAAGTGCCAAGTCCTGAGTGCTACACAACCGCAGTTCAGGACTCAGCACTTAGCACTCAGGACTTCCCCAACGCACTTCCGCACTAACGCACTAACGCACTAACGCACTTCTTTCCCTACTCCTCTTCCTCGTCGTCGTCGCCGTGCTCGTAGCCCGCGGATTCCTCGGCGAGGAGCTCCATCAGCTGCGAGCCCCAGGCGCTCTCCAGCAGGCGGCGCACCTTGGGGAAGCGGTCGGTGACCTCCGCCATCTCCGGCGTGACGAACATCTCGATCACGTCGCCGCGCTTGTAGGTCCCCGGCTCCGCCTCCTCGAGGAAGGCCTTCAGCTCCTCGATCAGGTCGCGGAGGTCGCTCAGCAGCTCGCCGGGAAAGTGCCCCTCGTCCAGCGCGACCGCCGACTCCGTCCAGTCGTGCACCTGCGATACCAGCGCGTCGAAGCGCGCATCCGCCCTCGGATCAGCCATTATGCGGTTCTCCTCACCCTTGATCTCTCGACCGGTACGCTGCCGTCCCCAGAGCGACACACCCTATCGACCGCGCGCACGCGGGTCAAGTGCGGCGCCCCCGCGAGGTGTCCGTTTTTGGGACGGGATTTTCCCAGCGGCGGGCACGGAACCGGCTCGGGGCGACGGGATCGGGCGTGTAAGTGTGGCGGCGGCAACGGGTTGCGAAGCAGGCGCACGGGGCACGGTCTTCGCCCTAAGGGTGTTCGCCGCGAACGAAGCACTTCATCAACTACGAGACAAATCCGCGCCATGCCCTCCATCGACCTCGCCACCGTCCTCGTGCTCTGGATCACCGGAGCCGTGCTGATCTTTCCGCTGGCGGGGCTGGCGGCGCGCTTCGGGCTGGTTCCGGTGCTCCACGCCGTGGCGCGGGTGCGCCGCCCCGGCACGGATGACGACGAGCTGGACGACCGGCTCGCCGGGATGGAGGTAGAGCTGCGCGCCCTGACGGCCGCGGTGAAGCGCCTGAGCGCCACGCGCTGAACCGAACGACCTCATTCGGCTGCGCAACCGCGCCCGCCGATCCATCACTTGCAGGAGTTGCGACCGTGGACGTTCCCCGCCCCAAAAAGAGCAAGCGCGCACGCTGGGTGATCGGCGGCGCCGGGATCGCGGTGCTTGCGGGGGCCACCGTGGCGCTCGCCCGCCTGGACCCGGCCGCCCCCGGCGTGGAGCGCGCCACCGTGTGGACCGACACCGTGCGCCGCGGCGACATGCTGCGCCAGGTGCGCGGCCCCGGCACCCTGGTGGCCGAGGACATCCGCTGGGTTCCCGCCGTCGTTCCCGGGCGCGTGGAGCGCAAGCTGGTGCTGCCGGGCACCGCGGTGAAGGCCGGCACCGTGCTGGCCGAGCTCTCCAATCCCGACGTGGAGCGGCAGGCGCTGGAGGCCCGGCGCCAGCTCGCGGCGGCGGAGAGCGACCTCGCCACGCTGCGCAGCAACCTGGAGAGCCAGCGGCTGACGCAGGAGGCCACCGTGGCCACCGTGCGCAACCAGCTTCGCGAGAACGAGCGCCTCGCACGCGCCGCCGAGGGGCTCGCCGCGCAGAAGATGGTGTCGCAGCAGGAGCTCGACCGCGCGCGTGACAACGCCGAGGAGCTGCGCGTTCGGCTCGGCGTGGAGCAGCGCCGCCTGGCCTTCATCAGCCAGTCGATGAGATCGCAGATCAGCGCGCAGCAGTCGCAGCTCGGCATCCTGCGCACCCTCATCCAGTTCCAGCAGCGGCAGATCGACGCCATGCAGGTGCGCGCCGGCAGCGACGGCGTGCTGCAGGAGCTCTCGGTTGAGCCGGGGCAGTGGGTGAACAGCGGCACCACCCTCGCCCGCGTGGTGCAGCCCGGCCGGCTCAAGGCGGTGCTCCGCATCCCCGAGACGCAGGCCAAGGACCTGGTGGTGGGCCTTCCCGCCTCGGTGGACACGCGCAACGGCATCGTGCGCGGCAGGGTGGTGCGCATCGACCCCTCGGTGCAGAACGGGAGCGTGGCCATCGACGTGACGCTGGAGGGCCCCCTCCCCCGCGGCGCCCGCCCCGACCTGTCGGTGGACGGCACGGTGGACATCGAGCGCCTTACCAACGTGATGTACGTGGGCCGCCCCGCCTACGGCCAGGCCGAGAGCACCGTCAGCATGTTCCGCCTGGAGCCCGCCGGCGCCGAGGCAGCGCGCGTCGCGGTGAAGCTGGGCCGCGGCTCCGCCAGCACGGTGGAAGTAGTCTCCGGCCTCAAGCCGGGCGACGTGGTGATCCTGTCCGACATGAGCGCGTACGACGGCTCGGAACGGGTCAAGCTGAAGTAAGGGGAAAAAGTGCGTGAGTGCGTGAGTGCGTGAGTGCGTCCCAACGTATTCACGCTCCCGCGCATCCAATGCACGAAGCCCTGCCCCGTAGTTCCAAAACGCACTAACGCACTAACGCACTCACGCACTTCAGTTCCCATCCAACCCCGGAGCCGTTCCATGGAAACCGCAACCAAGCCGCTCATCCAGATGGACTCTGTCGGCAAGGTGTTCCTTACCGAAGAGGTGGAGACCCACGCTCTCAACAACGTCCACCTGGAGATCCGCTCCGGCGAGTACGTGGCCATCGCCGGCCCCTCCGGCTGCGGGAAGACGACGCTCCTTTCCATCCTGGGGCTGCTCGATTCGCCCACGGACGGGACGTACACGCTCAACGGGCAGCCGGTGTCCGGGCTCACGGCCTCGCAGCGCGCGCACATCCGCAACCGCGAGATCGGCTTCATCTTCCAGGCGTTCAACCTGATCGGCGACCTGACCGTGAAGGAGAACGTGGAGCTGCCGCTTACCTATCGCGGGATGCCGGCGGCCGAGCGCAACAAGCGCGTCACCGAGGCGCTGGAGCGGGTCGGGATGGGTCACCGCGTGGGGCACTACCCGGCGCAGCTCTCCGGCGGCCAGCAGCAGCGCGTGGCCGTGGCGCGCGCCATTGCCGGCACCCCCTCCGTGCTCCTGGCGGACGAGCCGACGGGGAACCTGGACTCCACCAACGGCGAGCAGGTGATGGGGCTGCTGCAGGAGCTCCACCGCGAGGGCGCCACCATCGTCATGGTGACGCACGACCCGCGATACGCCGAGCACGCCGAGCGCAGCATCCACATGTTCGACGGCCGGGTGGTGCGCGAGGAGCGCTCGTCGGCGGTGGCGGCGGAGCTGGAGCGGCACGGCTTCGAGGTGGGCTGATGGACTTCGCGCGGGAGCTTCGCCTTGCAGGGCGGTCGCTGCTGCGCAGCCGCCTCTTCGCCCTGGTCTCCATCGCCACCATCGCGCTGGGGATCGGCGCCACGACGACGGTCTTCTCGCTGGTGAACGCCCTCCTCCTGCGCCCCCTTCCCATCGCGCAGCCGGAG
>DASVVI010000838.1:0-2187 GCA_036386635.1 Longimicrobium sp. | reverse complement strand
GAACTCATCGGTTTCGGCGGCCGCGAGTGCATCGGCTGTGAACGAGGGCACCCCGTCGGCGGTCCCCACCAGCCCGGCCCAGCGATCCGTGACGGACGCGACCAGCGCCATGACCGCCGCGACCACCGCCTGCGCGGTTGGCCCGTTAGCCAGCGGCTCTCGCTCGTCCGGAACGGCGGCCGCCAGAATGCGCGGGAGGAGCGGCGCGAGCGTCGGCCATGCGGCCTGGAACCCGGCGAGCGCCTGGAACAGCTCCCTCGCCGGGACAACCGATTCGCGGAGAGTGGCTCCCGTGCGCGGCGGACCGGCCGGGAGGTTGTAGGCGACCTCCACCCACAGGTCGTCCTGCGCGCCATAGCCCGGTGTCCCCACCTCCGCGGTATAATCCCACTCCAGCGCACCGCGAATGGGATCCGCATCCAGCGAAGACGGTTCGCTCGCGCCGGTCGCCGTCTGCGCGATGGGCACCGGCGGCGCGGGGAAGCCCCGCAGCGGAACGGGCACGTGCAGCTGCTGAAGCGCCAGCACGATCGCCTCCGCGCCTTCGGCGAGCTCGAGCCGCTGAGAGCCGGCTTCCGGGTCGTGCGGGAACCGGTGCACCAGGCCGCGAACCTCGTACGCCGCAGCCACGGGCACGGCGGACGCCCGCCGTGGCTCCGCTGCCGAGACCACGAACGTGAGGAGAGGCGGCGCGCCCTCCCTGGTGGCTCGCAGCGGCAGCGTCGCGGCGCTTGCGGAGTACTCGGGCTCCACCCCGCCGCGAGCGGCCACCGGGCCGAAGAACGAGGAGGCGCCCTCCTTGCCTTCTCCGGCCACCTGTATGGACGCAGGCACCTGCACCACGGCCGAGCTCGAGTAGGCGCTGGAGAGCGAGTCCAGCAGCGCCTGTTCGAACGCGTCCTGCGCCGCTTCCACATCGCCGCCGGCCGCTCCATCGGCGTACACCGGCACCAGCCGATGCGAGAGCGCCCGCGCCAACCGTGCTTTGCCCTGCGCGAGCTCCGCGTAGGCCGTGTAGTCCAGCCGCGCGATCGCGGCGGCCATTTCCGGCGAGAGGAGGTCGTCCAACGCCACGAGGAAGGCCTGGCCCCACGCATCCAACTCCACCGAGGAGAAGGTCACCGTGCTCTCGCGCGCCGGTGTCAGCGTGGCGGAATCGTACTCCGCGATCTGCGCGGACCCGCTCACGAGCCCGGTGCTCAGCGGCGCGAAGGTGAAGTACGCCGCTTCGGCGGACGGGAGCTCCACCCAGACGTCGGCCGCGCGGCTCCAGCGCAGCGCCCACAGGCTGGGGGCGGTGTCCGCCGGGCTGTCGGTGCGTGAGAGGACGCGCAGTCGCCCGCCCGCCCCGTCGAAGCCGGCGAACGCTTCCTCGAAGTCCCGGGCGAACGCCGCCAGGTCCGCTGGGCCGCCGGCGCCGTCTGCCGCGCCCTCCTCGACCACCGTGGAGGCGGCGAATTCCCGCGCGTGTGGCGCAGCCGGCACGTCCAGGGTGGTGGACGTGGGCCCCTGCGCGGGCTCACGAGAGAGGGTGAGGCGCACGCCGATCGCGAACAGATCGTCGGGGCGCCCGGCCACAGCGGCCGGATCCATCGTGAAGGAAAGGTCTCTCACCACCCTGTCGGGAGTGCCCCCGGCAGCGGCGGTGCGCAGCTCGGCCACGGCCGCCTCCTCAAAGGCCGCGAGGGCCGGGAGCAGCGCATCGGTCGACGCCACCTCGCCGGGAAGCACCGTGGTGTCCAGCACCAGTGCGATGCCGGGGCCGGCGAGCTGGGCCGCGATGAGGGTGTGGCGATCGAGCGCCGCCTGCACGCCGCCCTCCTCGTCGCGCACCACCTGGCCGGGGTCGAACGCGAGGTGGAGCGTGAGTGCGGGCTGCTTTGGCGCGCCGGGCTCCGCGGCCATGCGGAAGCGGTACCACACGTCCACCCCGGGCCAATACGCCAGCGACACCAGCGGGTCGTCGGGGGCGGCCGGTGGATCCGTGGGCGACGGGTCGAGCGGGGCGGTCGGTTTGATGGGGAGGCCTGGGAGGGGGCGGATCATGCAGCGGGCAGGGGCGAAAAGGTAGCCGCCCGTTCGCGTGCGCGTCAACAAGGTACAAGCAGGGCGCGGACGGGGTCGCAGGCCCCCTCCCCCGCTCGTTCCTCGCGGCCCCTCCCCCAAAACAGCCTGGGGGAGGGGCGT
>DASVVI010000837.1:0-4056 GCA_036386635.1 Longimicrobium sp. | reverse complement strand
AGTCCTTTGGAGATGAAGTCCTCCGCCAGGTTGAAGGCGTCGGCGGCGGGGGCGGGCGCGGGGGTGGCGGCCGGCTGCGGGGCCAGCTCTCCGAAGATCTGGTCCAGCGCGGACTCGTCGAAGGTGAAGCTCTCCACCTTGTCGTCGCCCGCCAGCCGCTCGGCGGCGTCCAGCTCGGGCGCCAGCACCTCGGCGTACTCGTACTGCAGGTCGATCGCCAGCTTGAAGCGCGGCGTCGTGTAGTACGGGTTGAGCTCCAGCGCGCGCTTGGTCTCGCGGAGCGCGCCCTCGAAGTCGCCCAGGTTCGACAGGACGAACGACAGGTTGTAGCGCGCCTCCGCGTTGTCCGGATCGGAATCCACCGCGCGGACGAAGGCGTTGCGCGCTTCCTCGTAGCGGCGCGTCTCCATCAGCACCGCGCCGATCCCGTTCCACGCGGAGGCGGCCTCCGGGTCGGCGCGCAGGGCGGCGCGGTACGCGTCCAGCGCCGCACCCTGGCGCCCGGCGCGGATGTGCATCAGCCCGCGGTTGCTCCACGCATCCACGAAGGCGGCGCGCAGCGTGACCGCCTCGCGGAAGGCGTTCTCCGCCCCGTCCGCGTCGCCGCGGTGCAGGCGCACGACGCCCAGGTTGTTCCACGCGAGGGCGTACGCCGGGTCCGCCTCGATGGCGCGGCGGTAGCTGGCCTCCGCATCCTCCACCTGGCCGATCTGGTGCAGGCAGACGCCCCGCTCGTTCCAAAGCTTGGGCGAGCGCTCGTCTTCCGCCAGCAGACGGTCGTACAGGTCCAGCGCCTCGCGCGTGTCGCCGCGCAGCAGGTGCACCTCGGCCATCGCCTGGCGCAGCAGCGCGGGCTCCTCGCCGCCCTCCAGCCCGCGCACGAACTCGCGCAGCGCCTCGTCGTACAGCGCCTTCTGGCGGAAGGCGATTCCCAGGTTGTAGTGCGCCAGCGCCTCGCCGGTGGCCACCTCCGGGCGGCGGACGCGGTCGCCCACCATCTCCTCGTAGCGCGCGACGCTGTAGCGGTCCAGCGAGAGGTTGGCCTGCGCCTTTGTGTACTGCGGGTTGAGCTGCATGGCGAGCCGCGACGACGCCGTGGCGCGCGCGTGGTCGCCCATGTCGCCGTACACGAAGGCGAGGACGTAGTGGGCGTCCGCCAGCTCCGGGTTCAGCTCGACGGCGCGGGAGAGCTCACGCAGCGCCTCGTCGTTGAGGCCGCGGTTGTAAAAGAGCTCGCCCAGGTAGAAGTGCAGCACGGCCGAGTCCGGGTCGCGCTCCAGCGCCTGCGCGTACCACCCCATCGCGCTCTCGAACTGCCCTCCCGCCTTCTCCGCCTGCCCCAGCCGGATCAGCGTCTCCAGGTCGTCCGGGTCCTGCGCCAGGACGCGGCGAAGCTCGGCGACGGCCCCGGGGGCGTCGCCGGTGTTGAGGTAGGCCTGGGCGAGGCGGGTGCGCGCCTCGGCGTCGGTGGGGTCATCGCGCAGCCGCTCGCGCAGCTCGCTGATCAGCCGGTCGTAGTAGCCGGTGTTGAAGTAGGCGATCTCCAGGTTGCGCTGCGCCACCACCATCTTGCTGTCGATGGCCAGCGCGCGCCCGAACTGCTGGATCGCCTCCTCGTACAGCCCCTTGTTGAAGTACAGGACGCCGAGGTTGTTGTGCGCCCCCGCGTCCGCCGCGTCGATGCGCTGGGCGAAGCCGCGCAGGATGCGAAGGTCGCGCTCCGAGTGGCTGGGCCGGGCCGCCGCCGGCGCGGGTGCGTCCTGCACAGTCAGGCCAGGCGGATGCTCTGGAGGATGATCTCCAGCGACTCGATGTCCGGCAGGAGGAGGAACTGTCCCTGCACCACTTCCTCGCCCTCCATCAGGAACTCCGTCTGGATGCAGAAGACGAAGTCGCGCTCGTGGCCGAAGTTGGTGTACGCCGTGGTGAGCACCGCGCCGCACAGGTCGATCACCAGCGACGGCACCGAGGGGAGGAGCATCAGCCCCATGAAGTCGGCCAGCGCGTTCATGTACGCCGCCGACAGGATGTTCCCCGCCTCCTTGATGGCGCTCTGCTCCAGCTCGCCGAACACCTGCGACGAGCCCGCCGGCCGGTGCAGGAGGATCTCGGCCAGCCGCATCGCCGCGTTGCGCGGAAAGATGAGGAGGGTGCGCCCGGTGAGGTCGCCCAGCATGTGCATCAGCACCGCGGCGACCACTTCGTCCGCCTTCCCCATGATGTCCGGCACCTGCTCCAGCGGCGTGACCTGGAGGCGCGGGACGTTGATCATGATCCGCGTGTTCGTCATCTGCGAGAGCGCGGTGGCGGCGTGCCCCGCCCCCATGTTCGACACCTCGCGGAGGGCGTCAAGCTGAATGGCCTGCAGATCGCGCAGATCGAGCATCGTCGGATCGGGTTCGGGCGAAGGTGTGTCGGTTCTCTCAGGACGCGGCGCCGAGGAGGCTTCCGGCATCGAGGATCAGCGCGGGACGCCCGTCGGAGAGGATGGTGGCCCCGGAGAAGAGGCGCAACGTGTCGGCCGTGGCGTCGAACGACTTGACCACGATTTCCTGCTGCCCCACCAGGGCGTCCACTTCCAGCCCCACCCGCTGCTCTCCCACTTCCAGCAGGACGGCCGGCCGCTTGCCGCCCTCCGGCCCCGCGCCGTTGGTGTTCAGCAGGGAGCGGAGCGTCACCAGCGGGATCACCTCGTCGCGCAGGAAGGCGACGGGGCGCCCCTTCACGCTTCCCACCTCGTGCTCCAGCAGGTGCACCGTCTCGCCCACGTGGGTGAGGGGGAGGGCGTAGGTCTCGCCGCTCTGCCTCACCAGCAGCGCGCGCACGATGGCGAGCGTCTGCGGTAGCTGCAGGGTGAAGACGGTGCCGCGCCCCGGCTCGCTGTCGATCTCCAGCATCCCGCCCAGCGCGCGGACCCGCGTGGCGACCACGTCCAGACCCACGCCGCGGCCCGAAACGTCGGTCACCCGCTCGGCGGTGGAGAAGCCGGGCCGCATCACCAGCCGCCGCACCTCGTCGTCGCCCATCCCTGCGGCGTCCGCCTCGGCCACCAGCCCCAGCGCCACCGCCTTGCGCAGCACCCGCTCGCGCTGGATGCCGCGCCCGTCCTCTTCCACGCGGATGACGATGCGCGACCTTTCGCGGGCGGCGGAGAGGAGGAGCGTCCCCTTCTCCGGCTTCCCCGCAGCGCGCCGCTCCTCGGGTGACTCAATGCCGTGGTCGAGCGCGTTGCGCAGGAGGTGCACCAGCGGGTCGCCGATTTCGTCGAGCATGGAGCGGTCGAGCTCGATCCCCTCCCCCTCCATCACGAACTCCACCTTCTTGCCCAGCGACCTCGCCGCGTCGCGCACCAGGCGCGGGAAGCGGTCGAACACCTGGCCCACGGGTGCGAGGCGGGCGCGCATGATCTCGCCCTGCAGCTCGCCCACGAGGCGCGAGGCCTGGTCCACCGCCTCCAGCAGCTCGGGATCGGCGTCGCGGGCCAGGGTGCGCAGCCGGTCGCGCACGATCACCAGCTCGCCGACGCCGTTCATGAGCGCGTCCAGCCGGCGCAGGTCCACGCGGATGTTGCGGACCTTGGCCGCCGCCCCCGCCGCGCTCTCGGCCTCGGGGAGCGCGGGCGCCGCCGTCCCGCGCCGGTCCTCGTGCACCTGCGCGTCGGCGATCTCCCCCACCGCCAGCACCGCGTCGCGCACCTCATCCGGGGTCAGCTCGGTGCGCAGAAGGAAGAAGAGGGCGCCGTCGAACCCCTCCTCCATCAGCGCCGCTTCTGGCGGGTGCAGCGCAAAGGTCTCGCCCAGCTCGCGCGCCCTGCGCAGCGCCAGGAAGGCCCTCACCCCCGGCAGCATGGAGTCCGGCGCCACGCGCAGCCGCACGACCAGCGCCCCCTCCACGTGCTCCGGCTGCGGTCCGCCCTCCGGCGCGGGCGCCTCGACGGGTGCGCGGCGGTCGTCGCCTGCGGCCGCGCGCAGGCGAGCGAGGAGTGTGGCCATCTCCGGCTGCTCCCCGTCGCCCTCCTCCACCGCCAGCTCCACCGCCCTCTCCAGCGCGTCGGCG
>DASVVI010000836.1:0-2619 GCA_036386635.1 Longimicrobium sp. | reverse complement strand
TACGTGGAGGGGCAGGACGATCCGGACGCGGCGCTGGAGGACCGCGACGAGCCGCTTCCGCCCTTCCGGCGCGGCGACGTGCTGGGGCTGCGCGCGCTGGAGGCGCTGGGGCACGAGACGCAGCCCCCCGCGCGCTACACCGAGGCCACGCTGGTGAAGACGCTGGAGGCGGAGGGAATCGGGCGGCCGAGCACCTACGCCAGCATCATCGGCACCATCATCGACCGCGGTTACGTGGAGCGGCTGGCCAACGCGCTCGTCCCCACCTTTACGGCGTTCGCGGTGACGGGGCTGCTCGAAGGCCACTTTCCGCACCTCGTCGATACTCGCTTCACCGCGCGCATGGAGGAGCAGCTCGACGAGATCGCCGAGGGCGACGCCGAGTGGCTGCCGTACCTGCGCGAGTTCTTCAACGGGCCCGAGGGGCTGGACGCGCTCGTGCGTACCGGTCAGGAGAACATCGACCCGCGCGACGCCTCCACCGTGCGCCTCTCCGACCTCCAGGCGCGGGTGAGGATCGGCAAGTTCGGCCCCTTCGTCGAAATGGAGGAGGACGGCGCCACGGTCACAGCGTCGCTCCCCGAGGGTGTGGCGCCGGCCGACCTGACGCCGGAGCAGGTGACGGAGCTGGTGCGCGCGAAGTCGTCCGGGCCAGACGTGCTGGGCAACGATCCGCGCACCGGCAAGCCCGTGCTGATGCTGCAGGGGCGCTTCGGGCCGTACGTGCAGCTCGGTGAGGCAGAGGAGGGGAGCAGCGAAAAGCCGCGCCGCGCCTCGCTTCCCAAGGGGCTGGCGCCGTCACAGATGACGCTGGAGGCCGCGCTCAAGCTCCTCTCGCTCCCGCGCAACCTGGGCAACCATCCGGAGAAGGGGAAGGAGATCACGGCCGGCATCGGGCGCTTCGGACCGTTCGTGGTGTGCGACGGAGATTTCCGCTCGCTGCTCCCCACGGACGACGTGTACACCGTCGACCTTCCGCGCGCGATGGAGCTCCTTTCCGCGCCCAAGGGTGGACGGACGCGCACGGCCATCGAGCCGATCCGCACCGTCGGCGCGCACCCGGCCGACGGCGAGCCGGTGCAGCTCTTCGCGGGGCGCTACGGGCCTTACGTGAAGCACGGCGCCATCAACGCCTCGCTCCCCAAGGGTGTGGAGGCGGAGGCCGTGACCATCGACCAGGCCGTCGCGCTCCTCGCCGAGCGCGCGCTGTCGGCGCCGGCCAAAAAGGGCGCGCGCGGGCGCAAGTCGGCGGCGCCGGCGAAGAAGGCGCTCGCAAAGAAGGCCGCCTCCAAGACCGCCGCGGCGGTGAAGAAGACGACCGCCAAGAAGGCGACGCCGAAGAAGGCGGTGAAGCGTCGTCCGTAACGACGACGCTCTGCCGGAGGCGAAGAAAACGGAGGCGCCGAGAGAATGATCTCGGCGCCTCCGTTCTTGTGTCCATTCCGCGATCATTCAGGCGGCACGGGCAGCAATGTGGGGCGGCCCTGCTGGTCGAGGCACGCAGGGGAGGGCGGACACGCAGGTCCGCCCCTACGGGATCTGTGCGTACTGCCGCAATCGAAGCAGCGCGCGGATCGACGCAAACGCCCCTCCCCCAGCATTTTTGGGGGAGGGGCAGCGAGGAACGAGCGGGGAGGGGGCCTCAGCGACGCGTGAGCGTGCCCAGGCGTGTGTCGTACGAGGCGACCTGGGTCCATGCGCGCCCGGCACCGGCGGCCCGGATCGCCCAGAAGTCGAAGATCCCCTCGCGCCGGTCACCCGCCGCGTTCAGCACCGTCCAGCCGGTGGCGCCGTAGTGCGTGCCGGCCGCCACCTGGAAGCGGGCCGCGAGCGAATCCGCGTTCACGTCCTCGGGAGAGGCGAGGTACGCCTGCGCCGCGATCCACACCGCGTCGTACACGCCGAACGCGAACGCGTCCGGCGCCGCGCCACCCGCACGCGCCTGGATACGGGCGGCGAGCGGCTCCCACTTGGAGCGCGCGGCGGGGTCCGCCCCCACCGTGGGCGCGGGGAAGCCAGCCGTCTGCGCGAACGCTGCGGCCGCGTTGCGGCCCAGGATCGCGGCGCTCTGCGTCACGCCATCCGCGCCGTACCAGCGCACCGTGGCGAGGACCGGGTCCGCGGCGGCGAGCGCCAGGATGTCGGCCGCCTCGTCGAACGCGGAGAGGTGCACCGCCACCTGCGAGGCTGGGCGCGTGGCGAGCGCCGCCCTCACCTGCGCTCCGATCGCTGTCACCGTGGCCGCGTAGCTGGTGGCGTTGGCGGCGTACTCCACGCCCGTGGACAGGGTGCCGCCCTGCGCGGCGAACGCGCGGCGGGTGCCGCTCTGCAGCCCCTGGTTGCCGGCGTCGGCCCGCCAGGCGGGGACCACCGCGCGGACCCCGTCGGCGTACATCAGCGCCGCCATTGCGACCCCTTCCAGGCTGTCGGCCGGGGTCAGGCGGAAGATGCGGTCCGCCACGGCCAGGCTCCCCGCCGTGCTCGACTGACTGACCACCACCATCCCGTTCCCGTCCACGAACGGCTTGATGGCCGCCAACTCGGCGCTGCTCTGCGGTCCGATCACCAGGCGCGCACCGGTGGCGCGGAGCGCCTCGACCTCGAGCTGCGCGCGCGAGG
>DASVVI010000835.1:0-2511 GCA_036386635.1 Longimicrobium sp. | reverse complement strand
GCGGCGGGGAAGCTGGACACGCTCAAGCTGATCCACTTCCACCTGGGCTCGCAGATCCCGGACATCCGCAACATCAAGCTGGGGATGGCGGAGGTGGCGCGCTTCTACGTGGAGCTGCGCAACATCGGCGTGGGGATCGAGTACGTGGACGTGGGCGGCGGGCTGGGGGTGGACTACGACGGGTCGCGCTCCACCTCGTCGGCCAGCGTCAACTACAGCGTGCAGGAGTATGCCAACGACATCATCTACGGCCTGGCCGAGGCGTGCCGCGAGAACGAGATCCCCATGCCGCACGTCATCAGCGAGAGCGGGCGCGCCCTCACGGCGCACCATGCCCTGCTGCTGATCAACGTGGTGGACCTGGAGACGCAGGTGGCCGGCGAACCTGAGCCGGTGGACGAGGACGCCCACGCGCTGGTGCTGGAGCTGGCGGCGACGCTCAAGGAGGTGGGCGTGCGCAACACCCGCGAGGTGTACCACGACACCTCCTTCGCCAAGCAGCAGATGCAGCTCTTCTTCAACAGCGGCTCGCTCTCGCTGCGGGAGCGCGCCGCCGCGGAGCGCTACTGGCTGGCGATCATGAACCGCGTGGCCGACGAGGCGCGCAAGGACCCGGAGGAGTACGAGGACATCCTCCCCGAGCTGGAGTCGGTGCTGATCGACCGCTACTTCTGCAACTTCTCGCTCTTCCAGTCGCTTCCGGACTCGTGGGCGATCGACCAGCTCTTCCCCATCATGCCCATCCACCGGCTTGGCGAGGAGCCCACCCGGCGCGGCACGCTGCAGGACGTGACGTGCGACTCGGACGGGAAGATCGACAGCTTCGTGGGGTGGCGTAAGGCCAAACCGTCCCTCGAGCTGCACACGTTCCACCCGGACGAGCCGTACATCCTGGGGATCTTTTTGACGGGCGCGTACCAGGAGATCCTGGGCGACCTGCACAACCTGTTCGGCGACACCAACGCCGTGCACATCCGCCTGGCCGAGGGCGGCTACGATATCGGCGACCTGGTGCACGGCGACACCGTGACCGAGGTGCTGAACTACGTGCAGTTCAACGCGCAGGACCTGGTGGCGACCTTTCGTAAAAAGGTGGCGAACGCGCGGCTGCCCCGCGCGCAGGCCAACGCCTTCATCGCGGACTACGTGGACGGGCTGGCGGGGTACACGTACCTGGAGTCGGAGGTGGAGTAGGGGGCCCTCACCCCCAGCGTCGCTCCGCGACGCATCCCCCTCCCCCGATACTGCCCGGGGGAGGGGGTTTGCGTTCGTGGGGGCGCGATTCATTGCGCCCGCGCTCCGCCGCCCGCCCCGAAACCGGTAGGGGCAGACGTGCGTGTCTGCCCACCCTCGCCCCTGCCGCGACGCCTGCCTACGCGCACAGATCCGGTAGGGGCCGCCCCACGTGGCTGCCCGTGCCTCGCCGAGTGCCGCAGCCCGCTTTGTGCGCGCTCGTCACCGGCGTTTCGCCGCGGACTCGCCCGTCTACTCCCGGGTAAGCGTCACCGACACGTCGCGGTACCCGGATCCGTTCACCTTGCCCTTGATCACGTTGTCGCTCATGCGCTGGCCGCTGAAGCTCAGGGGCTCGTACCCCGGCGAAGAGAGCACCATGTACAGGTCCGGATGCGTGTAGCTGCTGGACGTTACCCGCAGATCCAGGAAAGTGGGCACCGCGGAAATGTTGCCGATTCCGCCCACCGCGGTTCCGGTCGTGGTCTCCGCCAGCCTCAGGTACAGAGTCGCCTCGTCGACCTTTCCCCGCCACGCGCCGTCCAGCTTGGAAGTCTTCGCCGCGGGGGTCGCTTCGGTGGGCCCATCCCCGCCGCCGCAGCCGGCGAGCGCGAGACAGATCACGAACGACAGGAAGGCGCTTCGGCTAAATGCGCGGGCCATGCTCGATTCTCCTGCTGGGGATGATGGATGGGCTGGATGAATGACCACCTGGATGCGGAGCCGCGGCGCGGGTGCCGGCCGGGCCTTGGGGCGGCGGAATGAAGGTACCCGCCCGGAACATCCCGCGCCAGACACATACGTTTACGCCATCGCGATATTTGGCGAGAAGTGGCGCGTGGCGTGCCGCAGAAGCAGGTGCGAGAGCTGGACGCGTGATCTCCCCCTCCCCCAGGCTGTTTTGGGGGAGGGGGATGCGTTGCGGAGCGACGCTGGGGGTGAGGGCGAAACTTCCGCCGCGCCGCCGCCGTAACGCACCTCGTCCCGGAAGAGGCCGGGGTACGCACGCACCTGGAAAGGCGAGGACACGGTGAGAAATCCTGGCATTGCGGCTCTCCTGAGCCTCCTGATCCCCGGGATCGGGCAGATCTACAACGGCAAGTTCCTGCGCGGGCTCTTCTGGCTGATCGTGACGCCGGGGATGTGGATCGGAACCGGCGGGCTCCTCGGGTGGGTCTGCCACCTGATCGCCGCGTACACCGCGTACAATTACGCCAAGGAACACCCCTACCGCTGACCCGCGGGAGGGATGGATGGTGAAGGGGCGCCCCGCAGCCG
>DASVVI010000834.1:0-2063 GCA_036386635.1 Longimicrobium sp. | reverse complement strand
GTCCTCTCGGAGTACATCGGGCTGCTGGAGTACAAGATCGGCCGGCGCGACGAGCTGGACCTGTGGATCGAGGACCAGGCGCTGAAGCCGTACTACCGGGAGCGGGTGGCGGCGCTGAAGTGCTTCCGCGGGATCGACGTCCACGGCGGGATGGTGCTGGCGAGCGAGATCGGTGATTTCCGCCGCTTCGGCAAGCCCGAGGCGCTGATGAGCTACCTGGGCCTGATCCCGCGCGAGAACTCCACGGGGGACCGGCACCGGCGAGGCAGCATCACGAAAGCGGGGAACAGCCACTGCCGTCACGTGCTGGTGCAGGCGGCCTGGAGCTACTGCCGCCCTCCCACGGTGGGGGCGGCGCTGAAGAAGCGGCAGCAGGGTGCCTCCGCGACGCTGGTGGCACACTCGTGGAAAGCCCAGCACCGGCTCCACAAGGTGTGGAAGCGGGTCTCGGCCGGCGCGGGAGCAACATCGCCGTGGTGGCGGTGGCCCGGGAGCTCGTCGGCTTCATCTGGGCCGTGATGCAAGAGGTCGAACAGAGAGCTGAAGCACAGCAGCAGGAGCAGGAAACGGTCGGCGGACCGATGCGTCCAGCCGCCTGAAGGCATACACGAAGTTTGTAGACCCGAGGGGAGGACGACCCCCGAGGCACGACCGGAGAACGCCCGTTGCCCCTATGCGGGTAGGCGATGCCGAACCCCGCGCCATGTAGAACGCGGCAAGCTCCAGACGGATCCGAATTCATCCCCGCTCTGGGTCGAAAGACCTAACCGGCGCATATCAGGCGGATTCATCGTCGTTTTAGCCTCGGGGGCGTCCCTCCCACCATAGCGGTGGCCGCGCGGGAGACGGACGCCATCGCCAGGACCTTGACACGGGGGCCCTTCCATATCAGGGGCAGACTTGCGTGTCTGCCCTCCCTTGCCGCACCCAATCCCCGTCCCCGAACCGCGATCTGGTAGGGGCCGCCCCGCGTGGCTGCCCGTGCCCTCCCCGACCCCGTCCCCCGCGGCGCCCCCCGAACTCCGCCCCCTCGCACGATGACAGGAGGGCGCAGCCCTCTCCTGTTATCGGGAGAGGGGGCAGTCGAGTGTAACGAGACGGGGGTGAGGGCCCCACCACCATGTCGATCCGCCCACTCCTCCTTCGTCGTACAGGTAGACCCGGGGCTGACACCCGGCCAACCCAGACCCTGTGCGGAGATACGAACGATGACGTCCACGACACTGGCCAGCGAGCAGACCCTGGCGGCGGGCACGCAGAACCGCAAGGCTGCGGAGGTCCTGCTGTGGGGCGTGCAGGTGGTGCTCGCGCTGCTCTTTCTGTTCGCCGGGGTGATGAAGCTGATCACCCCATTCGAGGTGCTCCAGGCGCAGTCCTCGGGGATCTCCGTCGCGCTCCTGCGCTTCATCGGCGTGTGCGAGGTGCTGGGCGCGCTGGGGCTGGTGCTCCCGGGCCTCTTTCGCATCCAGCAGTTTCTGACCCCGCTCGCCGCGGCCGGCCTGACGATCATCATGACGGGCGCGGTAGTGCTCACCGCCCTCGACGACGTCTCAATGGCGGCGATTCCGCTGGTGGTGGGGGTGCTCACGGGCTTCGTCGCACATGCGCGCTGGCAGCGGCTGGCGCGCTGAAACGCCGAGGGACGCGCGGGGGCGAGGGCGGGCGGACACGCGGGTCCGCCCCTACAAGGCCTCGACCCATGTGCGGATGGCGGAGCCGGGGCGGGCACGGGCGGCCACACGGGGCCGCCCCTACAGGATTGGTGGTGATCGGCCGGAGGGCGGCGTGGCGCGAGGCACGGGCGCGATAAATCGCGCCCCTACGGATCTGTGCTCAAGACGGGCATTGAAGTACCGAACGGATCAAAGCAAAACCCCCTCCCCCAGGCAGTTTTGGGGGAGGGGGATGCGTCGCGGAGCGACGCTGGGGGTGAGGGCCTCAGTTCCCGCTGTTCGCCAGGTACCCGCCGCGGTCGGTGGCCTCGGCGACGCGGTCGTGGACGGCGCGGCGGAGGGCCTGCATGCGGTTGTTGTCCTCGCCGTCGTAGGTGCGGTTGGTGAGGA
>DASVVI010000833.1:0-3287 GCA_036386635.1 Longimicrobium sp. | reverse complement strand
CACGGTGGAGATCGCGAGCCCCCACACCGTGCCGCTCACCACGTAATCGACGATGCGCAGGTAGAGCGGCAGGTAGCCGGATGCGTGCAGCGTCGCCGCGCCGTCGAGCGTGCCGCGGCCCTCGGCCTCCAGCGCGTGCAGGGTGCGGGCGATGCTGCGCGTGCTCGGCATCGGCACGAAGGCGGTGATGCGCGCCTCTTTGCCGTCATCGGTGAGGTACCCGCCGCCCGGCGCGCTGCGGCGCGCGGCCGCCAGCTCGGCGACGCCAAAGGTGCGCGCCACGTCCGGCCGCTGCTCCACGCGCCGCTGCCACTCGCCCAGTCGGCGCAGCACCACGGTATCCAGCACCGCCCTGCCCGCCGCCGGCCGCACGACGAACTCCAGCGGCGTATAGAAGCCGGAATTCTGCTCGATCCAGCGGCTGTCCGTGCGCGCGGCGTGGCCGGCCGGCAGGAGCTCGAGCGTAAAGGTGTCCGCCCGCACGCGCGCCGAGCCCACCAGCAGGAACGCCGTCACCGCCGAAACGCCCGCGAGCACCTGCCAGCGCCAGCGCGGGAGCGCCTTCGAAAGCGCCGCCAGCGTGCGGTCGATCGCGCCTCCAGACACGCGCTCCGGCGGCGGCTTCAGGTCCCAGATCGCGAGCGCGGCAGTACCCACCAGCAGCGTCAGCACCCACCCTATCATCATCGCCACGGCCGCGGAGAGGCCGAGGTCGCGGATGGCGGGCATGCGCGAGCTGGCCAGCGCCAGGAACCCCGCCGCCGTGGTCAGTGCGGTGAAGAGGTTGGGGAGCGCCACCCACGCCGACGCGCGCGCCACCATCTCGCGCCGTGGCTCGCCGGGCGCGAGGGCGCGCCTTTCCGTGTAGTAGTGGGAGATCAGGTGGATGGCGTCGGAGAGCCCGATCACCAGCACCAGCATGGGGAGGATGGAGGTGACCTGCGTGAAGGGGCGCCCCGTGAGGGTGAAGAGCCCCATCGTCATCACGGAGACGATCACCGGCGGCACGATGGCGATGGCGACCGCCATCCACCGCCGCAGCGCCAGCCAGAGGAGGACCGCCATCACCGCGAACGCGATCGCCAGGTAGATACCGCTGTCGCGGATCGTCTGTCGGTTGAGCGCGTCGTAGACCACGCCGATCCCCGCGAAGTGCGGCGTCCGCTCCCCACCCAGCGTGCGGATGGCGCCCGTGCGGATCTCGTCCATGATCCGCCCGCGCACCGCGTCGATGTCAGGCCGCGCCGAGATCCGCGCCAGGAGCACCACTGTCCGCCCGTCCTTCGAGATCAGTCCCGCGCGCTGCAGGTAGGCCCGAGCACCCTCGCTCGTCCCGATTGTGTCGGCCAGCGCGCCGGGGGAGAGCACCTGGTCCACCCCCTCCACCCGCCGCAGCGCGTCGGCTGCGCGGCGCTGCACGGCGCGCTCCTCTGCCGCGAGCACGTCGCCAGGCGCGTGGTACGCGACGGCAACCACCTCGTCGTTCCCGAAGCGGCGCACGAAATCGCGATAGCCGCGAAGCGCCGGGTCGTCGCGCACGAACCAGACGGCGAGGCTGTTGTCCGGCCGCAGCGCCCCCGCCGCCATGGCCAACGGCGCCACCGAAACCAGCAGCACCAGCAGCGTGCGCCAGGGATGCGCCGCGACGCCGCGCAGCACGCGGTAGAGGTAGGAGCTCGAGGACATCGCGGAGGAATGCGGGATTCAGCGGAAGGCAGGTACCCCCAAGATGCCGCACAGCGTGCCGCGGGCGCAACTCGATCCATCGAATCGCGCCCGCCCACGCACTAACGCACTAACGCACTAACGCACTAACGCACTAACGCACTAACGCACTAACGCACTAACGCACTAACGCACCCCTCACCGCGAAACCACCACCAGCAACAAAAACACCCCCATCCCGATCGCCATCTTCCGCCAGCTCCACTTGCCGGTGGGCGCGGGCTTGGTCCAGAACGCCACCACCCCGCAGTTGTTGAACGAGCTCACGAAGACGTTGGGCACCTGGGCCGGGCTGGTGTAGACCTCCACACCTTCCAGCGACGGGACGTTCACGAAGGCGTCGACGCTGCTCTCGCGGAGCTGCCGCATGCGCATCCCGTCGATGTAGATGTCCGGGAGGCACTGCCCCGAGCCTCCGCGCATCACCACGAGCGCCGATCCCGGCGCGCCCTGCTCGATGCGCACTCCCGGCATCATGCGCAGGAGGTCGCTCGCCCGCGAGGTGCCGCGCCGCTCCAGGTCCTTGCGTCCAAGGAACCGCCCGAACCCGCCCCGCGCCATGCGGTCGCGGAACCCGGCGACGCCTTCGTCGGCGCGGGCGCGGACGATGATCGGCTCCAGCAGGATCGGCGAGTGGCCCAGGCGCAGCTCGATCTCCACGCGCTCGTCCTTGGCCACGGCCACCGAGAGCGAGTCGATGGGCGTGTACGACGGGTGCCTCACCCGCAGGATCACCGTGCCCGGCGGCCGCGGGTCGAAGCGGAAGGCGCCCGTGCTGTCGGTCCGCGAGCTGGCCGGGGCGCCGCCGCCGGTGTGCACGAGATCCACCCGCACGTTCGCCAGGGGAGTCCCGGTGCTGTCGTCCAGCACCACTCCCTCGACTGTCTGCGCCGCCGCCGCGGCGGGCACCAGCAGCATCGCCGCCGCGACCAGCATCCGCACCATCTTCATCGACGTCTCCTCGAAAGGGGGCTTCCCGGCGCGCCGCCGCTCCTCCCCAGCATGTAACTCGCGACGGCACGCGCCGTCAATCCGATCGGACACCCGGCGCCCGTCCGCTGTTCCCTCCGGCTTGTCCCACGTGGCACATGCGGTGCAGCAGATCCCGCCCCTGACCCTCAACAGGACGACGGAGAATGAGCGTGGATCTGAGCGGAAAGGTGGCGGTGGTGACGGGGAGCACGAAGGGGATCGGCTACGCAATCGCCGAGTCGCTGGCCCGTGCGGGCGCGGACGTGGTGGTCTCCGCGCGCAACGAGGACGAGGTGCGCGATGCCGCCCGGCGGCTGGAGGATGTGGGGCCGGGGCGCGCGGTCGGCGTCGCCTGCGACGTGCGCCGCCACGAAGACGTGCGGCGGCTGATCGGCGCCGCGGTGGAGCTTGGCGGGGTGGACATCCTGGTGAACAACGCAGGCGTGGGCGTCTTCAGCACGGTGGACGGGATGTCGCCGGAGGATTGGCACACCGTCATCGGCACCAACCTGGACGGCGTCTTCTTCTGCTGCCACGAGGCGATCCCGCCGCTGCGCGAGCGCGGCGGCGGGTGGATCATCAACATCGGC
>DASVVI010000832.1:0-3164 GCA_036386635.1 Longimicrobium sp. | reverse complement strand
GCTGTCCAGCGGGATCGTGGAACCGAGGGCGTCAGCGTTCCTGCAGCAGGATGGTGACGTTCTTGGTGTAGCCCGTCGCGGTGAGGTGCAGGGGGGCGCTGATGCCGCCGACGGTGGTGTAGCTCCCCTGGAAGGTGGCCTGGACGGCGCGGCCTTCGAAGGTCATCCCGCTGATGGTAAGGGTGAGCTGCGGGCGCTGAAAGGTGCCGGTCACGGTAATGGGTACCGGGCTGGCGGCCGCGGTCTCCTTCATGGTGCCGCTTCCCGAGACGGCGGTGCCGGCTCCCTCCTGGAGTTGGAAATCGAGCGTGAGCTCAGTGGAGACGCCGGTCCAGGGGCCGGCGACGGAGCTAAGCTGCCGCTCGAGGTCGTTGTCGATGCCGCTTCCCGTGGAGTCGCCGCAGGCTCCGGCGGCCAGCGTGAGGGCGAGCAGCAGGAAAAAGCGGGAATGCTGCATCGGTTGCTCCTGATTGAGATGGGCAGAGTCGTGCGGCGCACCGCACGGTACCCGGACGGTTGCGCGCGGGCAAGAACCGCGTTCGCCATACGAGGTCAGCCCGGCGACCCGCTGGCTGAGCGGTGGCCGTGACGGCGCCCCGGAATATCACGGAGACGCAGAGGCTCGATGACGGTCAGCGCGTCATCGGGATGCGCGCCCGGAGAGCGGGACGGTAGCCGCGGCTGCACGCGAGTCGGGTGCCGTCGGCGAGCACCACCCACAGCTCGTCGCCGCCGACCGGCTCGATGGCGGCGACGCGCGAGACGTTCACGAGCGTGGAGCGGTGGATGCGCAGGAAGCGGCGCGGGTCGAGCACCTGCCGCTCCAGGTAGCGCAGCGTCTGTGAGAGGAGAACCGTGCGCGCGCCAAGGTAAAGGACGCTCTCGTTGCCGTCGGCGGCGATCCAGTCGATTTCGTCCACGCGCACCACCACGAACCGCGCGCCCACCTTCACCGCGATGGCGTCGGGCGGACCGTCTTCCCCGCGCGCCAGGTAGTCCACGAATGCGCGCATGCGCGGGTCGTCGCCGGCGCCGGGCTGCCGCCGCTGTTCGAGCTGGCGCTTCGCGCGCTCCACGGCCAGGATCAGCCGGTCGTCCTCGAACGGCTTGAGGATGTAGTCGAGCGCGCATGCCTCGAACGCGCGTACGGCGTACTCCTCGAACGCGGTGACGAAGATCACCAGCGGGAGCGAGCCGGCGCCGAGCGCCTTCACCACTCCCAGGCCGCTGAGACCGGGCATCTGCATGTCGAGGACGAGCAGGTCGGGGCTCAGCGCCGGGACGGCGGCGAGCGCTTCGGCGCCGGTGGCGCACTCGCCCACCACCTCGCAGCCGGGCACCCCCTCGAGCACGCGGCGGACCCGGGCGCGGGCCGCCACCTCGTCGTCCACCACGAGCACGCGCACCGGCGCGGGGCCGCTCACGGCGCGGTCTCCGTGTACGGCGCCACGCCGGACACGAGCGCGTCGCGGTAGGGAAGGCGAATCGCCACGCGCGTCTCTCCCGGCGCATCGTGAGCCACGGTGAGATCCCATCGCCCAGGATGCAGCTCCCGCAGCCGTGCGCGCGCGTTGCCCAGCCCCACGCCGAATCCCTGCTCCACCCCCTCGCCCTGCGCGGAGTGCGGCACCTCACCGCGTGCCGCGGCGTTACGCACGCTCAGCACGAGCTCTCCGTCCATGCGCGCCGCGCCGATCTCCACCTCGCCGCCGCCCGCGAGCTCCAGGCCGTGGCGGAGGGCGTTCTCCACCAGCGGCTGCAGGATCAGGTGCGGCACCAGGGCGTCCCCGGCCTCCTCGTCGACCGCCCAGGTGACGGTCAGCCGGTCCCGGAAGCGGATCGACTCGATCTCCAGGTAGGCGCGAAGGTGCTCCAGCTCCCGCTCCAGCGTCACCTGCTGGCTCTCCACCGTTTCCAGGGTGAGACGCAGGTACTCGCTCACCCTCACCAGCATGCGGTTGGCGAGCGCGACGTCGTGGTGCATCAGTGAGGAGACGGTGTTGAGCGCGTTGAAGAGGAAGTGCGGGTTGAGCTGCATCTTGAGCGCCCGGAGCCGCGCCTGCGCAAGCTGCGCCGCGAGTGCCGATGCGTCGCTCTCCGAGCGGGCGCGGGCGATCTCGGCGGCGCGGCGCCGGACCGAGAAGTGGTAGGCGTGCATCGCCCCCACCAGCGCCCAGTAGTTGAGAAGCCGGAAGTCGAGCCCGTCCAGCAGGAAGGTCCGGAAGCTTCCGGGGACGAAGTAGCGGGTGGCGGCGCGCAGCGACGCGAACACCCCCGCCTGCGCCGTCACCACCGCCAGCGAAAGCGCCGCGTGCACCATCAGCCGCCGCACGCGGCGGCCGCGCTCCAGCGGGTAGCGCTCCGTGCTCCACCAGCTCACCGCGGTGGCGCCGATCCCCACCACCCAGATGGCGAGCGCCAGCAGGACGCAGCGCACCACCAGCGCGCCGGTGGCGCGCCCCGGCGAGGCGACCAGGTATTCGGCGCCATGGAACGCGCCGTAGAGCAGCCAGCCTGCGATGCTCGCGCGGACCAGCCAGGGCGGCGGACGGCGGGTCATGTCGCGGGGCCCCGCGCGCGCCGCGTCACGGCTGCGCGCCCACGAGCGCGAAGGCCCGCTCCAGCGCGGGATCGCGCCGCGCGCACACCGCCTCGCGCGTAAGCGGCGCGGCCACGTCGGGAACGGTCACGCGGTCGATGGCGGATTTGCCGTCCGGCCCCCACGCGGCGTGCGTGGGAAGGAACAGCGACCACCCGCCGCCCAGCGGCACCGGCTCGCCGCCCAGCAGGCGCCCGGCGGTGGGCGCGCCTACCAGAGTGGCGGCGTGGCGGAACTGCATGTAGGCGGCGAACCCCTCCGCCGCGCTCGTGGTGTACTCGTTCGTGAGCACCGCCACCGACCCGGTGTAGCGCCGCGTCCCCAGCTCTTCGGTGAACACCGCGACCGCGCCACGATGCCGCAGCATGGCCGCGAACACCGATCGGTCCGTGTAGGTGCGCTGCACGCGCGGCAGCGCCGACGGGTCGATGCGGTCGGGAGCGCTCCCGTAGCGCCGCAGCGCGGACCTCATCAGGAGGGCGGCGACCATGTTGGACCCTCCGGTGAAGTAGCTCGCCAGCCGTACGAACGAGGTGTTGCCGCCGGGGTTGTCGCGCACGTCGAT
>DASVVI010000831.1:0-1955 GCA_036386635.1 Longimicrobium sp. | reverse complement strand
GACCCTGCCGCGCCCACGCCTACCAGCAGGACGTCCGCGGCGCCGGCGGGGGGCTCGGCGCCGCGCTGCGGATCGTAGCCGGAGATCTCCACGGGCTCGCGCGGGCCGCCGTCCAGCGAGTAGCCCACGTCGGCCAGCGAGAGGATGATCCCGTTCTTGGTGGCGGGCTCGGCGGCGAGGTTCTCCTCGGCCGTGTTCTCGAACCAGACGCCCGGGTGCCCCAGGAATCGCCACCCCGCCTTCCCCCGGTTCCCGCCGTACGCGGGGTCGGCGAAGAGCCCCTCCTGCAGGTGCTGCCGCAGCATGGCGAAGAAGTCGCGCGGCGGCGGCACACGGAAGCCGTCCAGCGTCTCCGCCTCCAGCTCGGCGAGGAGCGCGTCCTGCTCGGCGGGCGCGCAGTCGGCGAAGGGGCGGTCGTGGCGGCGGCAGGCGGCGCGGTCGAAGCTCGCGAGCCCCGTGCGGTACTCGTCCACCCGGTCGCGGTAGGCGCCGGCGAGCGCGCGGTCCACGTACGCCAGCACGCCCAGCTCGGCGGCGCCCGGGCCGTGCTCGTCGGCCGGGAACATCCGCTCGAAGATCGCCGCCGCGGTGCGCGCCTCGTACGGGTTGAGCGCGAGGAGCGCGGGGTCCGCCGGGCCGGGGTACGGCTGCACGATTACGCGGCGGCGACCGTGTTGCGCAGCACGCCGATGCGCTCGATCTCCGCCTCCAGCACGTCGCCGGGCTTGAGCCAGGTCTGCGGATTCCACCCCATCCCCACCCCGCTGGGCGTGCCGGTGGAGACCACGTCGCCCGCCTCCACCGTCTGGCCACGCGAGAGCACGGCGATGATGGTGGGAATGTCGAAGACCAGGTCGCGCGTGCGGCTGTCCTGCATCGTCTTTCCGTTCAACCGCAGCGAGAGCGCGAGGTCGCCCGCGTCCGGCAACTCGTCGGCGGTCACGATGCACGGGCCCATGGGGCAGGTTCCGTCCAGGCTCTTCCCCTTGAAGAACTGCTGGTGCCGGTTCTGGAGGTCGCGCGCGGAGATGTCGTTGATGACCGTGTAGCCGAAGATGTAGCCGAGCGCGTCTTCGCGGGCGATGTTCTTTCCCGTGCGCCCGAACACGAAGGCCAGCTCCACCTCCCAGTCGAGCTGCGTGGTGATCGCGGCGTCGAGCGGGATCTCGGCGCCGGGGCCGATGACCGCGGTCGGGGACTTGGTGAAGAAGACGGGGTGCTCGGGGAGCTTCTCCGGCAGTCCCTTCGCCCGCGCCGACTCGTAGGCGTGCGCCGCGTAGTTCATCCCCAGGCACACGATGTTCTTGCGCGGCCGCGGGATCGGCGCGAGGAGCCGCACGCGCTCCATCGGGAGGACCTCGCTCGCCGCTTCCAGGGCGGCGCGGGCCTCGTCCAGCCCCGCCTCGCCGCGCTCGATCAGCGACAGCATGTCCGCCGCGACGGTCCCCAGGTCCACCACTCCGCCCTCGACGAGCGCGCCGATCCGCGCGCGGCCGTTTGCTTCGTACGTCACCAGCTTCATCGGGTGCTCCGTGTTGGAAGGGCCCTCTCCCCCAGCGTCGCTCCGCGACGCATCCCCCTCCCCCAAAACTGCCTGGGGGAGGGGGAGGTTGGAAAGGGTGGTGCGCTGTTTTCTTCTAGGCGGCTACGTGGGCTACGGTCTGCGGGCCCTCGGGGAGCACGGCGACGCGGGCGGAGGGGCCGTAGCGACGGAGCAACTGAGCGAGGGTCTCCTCGATGTTGGTGCTGGGGATGAGCATGGCGGAGCGGACGGTGTCTGGGGGGAGGGCGGGGAAGAGGTGCACTTCGGCGCGGCGCTGCACGAGGGCCTGACACTGCGCCTGCCACTGGTCGTGCATCTCGAAGCCGGGCTCCTCGATCATGCGCAGGAGATCTTCGGCGGTCTCGCGCATGCACAGGAGGTCCTTGAAGCTGCCGTGGTCAGGGAGGCCGTC
>DASVVI010000830.1:0-5528 GCA_036386635.1 Longimicrobium sp. | reverse complement strand
AAAGAAGTGCGTGAGTGCGTGAGTGCGTTAGTGCGTGTCACCCCCCTCTCTGTCATTCTGAGGGAGCCGCCGACTCAGACACTCGCGCGGCAGGCCGGCCTTGCTGCGGCGACCGAAGAATCTAGCCGGCGCCGGGCCGGGCATCGTGCGTCGCCGCCAACCTCGCGCAACGCGCAGTAGATCCTTCGCTCCGCGCCAGAGTTTTGGAGAGCGGGCAAGGCCTGCGAGGCGCGTCGCTCAGGATGACAGAAGTGCGGGTGGTGGTGTGCAAGTCATCGCCCCTGTTTCGTCTCACACATCAGGAACGCACTAACGCACTCACGCACTAACGCACTTTCCCTCCCCTCCCGCTCCGGATCTCTATGCGAACCCGCCTCCTCCTGGCGCTCCTCTCCGTCCTCGCCACGGCCGCCACGCTGCCGGCGCAGGGGATCATCGTGCCCGACCGGTGCCGCGGAGAGTGCGGAATCCCGCTGCCGAACGCGCTCCCCATCGAGTCGGTGACGCTGGACGTGAAGATCGAGGGGCAGGTGGCGACCACGCACGTCACGCAGGTCTTCCGCAACGAGACGGGGGCCACGCTGGAGGGAACCTACTTCTTCCCCATCCCCGCCGCGGCGTCGGTGACGGAGTTCGCCATCTGGGACGGCAGCCGGCGCCTGGCCGGCGTGGTGCGGCCGCGCGAGGAGGCGAGGCGCATCTACGACTCCATCGTGCGCCGCCGCCGCGATCCGGGGCTGCTGGAGTACGCGGGAGAGAACCTCTTCCAGGCCAGCATCTTCCCCATCAACCCCCGCTCCACCAAGAAGCTGGAGCTGACCTACACCCAGGTGCTCAGGGCGGAAAACGGGAGCGTCGGCTACCGCTACCCGCTCGGCATCGGGCGCAACGCGGCGCCGGTGGAGCGGCTTTCGGGGCGGGTGGAGGTGCGCGCGCCGTCGTCGCTGCGCACGGTGTACTCGCCCAGCCACTCCGTCGACGTGCGGCGCGAGCCCGGCGGACGGAGCGCAGTGGCCACGTGGGAATCGGGCCGCGGGGCGGAGCGGCGCGACTTCCAGCTCTTCTACGGGTTGGCGGACCGCGACGTGGGGCTCTCGCTCTTCACCTACCGCGAGCCGGGGAAGGACGGCTACTTCCTCCTCCTCCTCTCCCCCAGCGACGAGGCGACGCAGCGGGAGTACGCGGCCAAGGACGTGGTGTACGTGCTGGACACGTCGGGCTCCATGGAGGACGAGGGGAAGATGGAGAAGGCACGCCGCGCCCTCCTCTTTGGCGTGCGCGGGCTGCGGCCGCAGGACCGCTTCAACGTGATCTCCTTCGCGGGCGAGACGCGGCGGATGGAGACGGGACTGATCGCGGCGGACCGCGCGGGGCGGGAGCGCGGGATCGCCTTCGTGGAAGGGCTGCGCGCGGTGGGCGGCACCAACATCAACGACGCGCTGACCGAGGCCCTCGCCCAGTTCCCGCGCGAGCGCGGCGACAGGACGCGGCTCCTCGTCTTCCTGACGGACGGTATCCCCACGGTGGGCGAGACGGACGCGGACAAGATCGTGGACAACGCCCGCCGCACGCGCGTGGACGGGGTGCGCGTCTTCACCTTCGGCGTCGGCTACGACGTCAACACGCGCCTGCTGGACCGCGTGGCGGCGGAGAACGGCGGCACCGCGGAGTACGTGGAACCGCGCGAGGACCTGGAGGCGAAGGTGTCCTCCTTCTTCGACAAGGTGAACCACCCCGTCCTGAGCAACGTCGCGCTCGACATGGGCGGCGTGCGGACGGACCTGGTGTATCCGCGCGCCCTCCCGGACCTCTTCCGCGGGACGCAGCTGGCGCTGGTGGGCCGCTACCGCAACGAGCGCGAGCTGCGGGACGTGACGCTGCGGCTGAGCGGAAACGCATCGCCCACGCACACCTTCGCCTACCCGGGGCTCCGCTTCCCCCTGCGCGCGGAGGAGCACGACTTCCTCCCGCGGCTGTGGGCGACGCGGCGGGTGGGGTGGCTGATGGAGCAGATCCGCAGCAACGGCGAGAGCCGCGAGCTGCGCGACGAGGTGGTGGAGCTGGGCACGCGGCACGGCATCGTGACGCCGTACACCTCCTTCCTGGCGCTGGAGCCCGGCGCGGGCGAGCGGCCGCCGGTCGTGCGCGGCATGCAGGACCTGGTGCCCCCGCAGCCTGTGCGAGCGGGTGACTTCACGGGCCAGGGGCAGGCGGGCGGGGTCGCGCGGGGCGTCGAGACCGGGGTAGCCCAGAGCACCGGGGCGCCTCCGCCGCCCCCGCCCCCGCCCGCCGTGATGGAGGCTCCGCCGCCCGTGGTGGTGACCGGTGCCGGTGCGGTGCAGCAGAGCAAGCGGGCGCGCGCGCAGCAGGAAGTGCTCAGCCTGGAAGGCGTGTCCGCCAACAGCGCGGAGAGCGGCGCCGTGCGGCACGTCGGCGGCAAGACCTTCTACCTGCGCTCCGGCGTGTGGACCGATTCCGAGCTGAAGCCGGAGACGCGCCTCCCCGAGACCACGCTGCGCTTCGGGAGCGACGAGTACTTCGACCTGCTCCGCCGCACACCGGCGCTGGCCCGCTTCTTCTCGCTCGGCGAGCGGGTGGCGGTCGTCTGGGACGGGCGCGTGTACCGCACCACCGGCGAGCCGTCACGGTAAAAAAGCAGGCTCACGCGGAGACACGGAGGCGCGGAGAGATCCGCGCCCCCGCTGTTTTTCATCCGAAGAAACGCAGGTGTTGACAATATCCGTGACAACGACTATTGTTGTGCAGAGAGAGCGGGGGAACGGCGACGCGGGAGAGGACGATGGCGGGGCGCATCCAGTCGGAAATCCAGCAGACGAAGCCGATCGGGAGCCTGGAGGAAGAGGCGTTCCTGAACGTGCAGCGCACCGCCAACGTGCTGTCGCAGTCGATGGCCGAGCTGCTCAAGGAGCACGACCTCACGCAGACGCAGTACAACGTCCTCCGCATCCTGCGGGGAGCGGGAACGGCCGGGCTGACTTCGGGCGAGATCGGTGAGCGGATGATCACCCGCGATCCGGACGTCACCCGGCTGCTGGACAGGCTGGAGCGGCGCGGGCTGGTGGAGCGGTGGCGCTGCACCGAGGACCGCCGCGTGGTGTGGACGCGGATCACCGCGGAGGGTGCGGGCACCATCGCCCCGCTCGACGCGCCGGTGGACGAGCTGCACACGAAGCTCCTCCGCCACATGGGCGACGACCGGCTCCGCACGCTCATCGAGCTGCTGGAGGAGGCGCGCGACACGTCGCCCGGCTGATTCGCGGTGAACTATCCGTTGCAACGACATGCCGCAGGACGAACAACTTGCGTCCGCGGGAACCATCAAACCGGAAGAGGCTACGATGAACACTCAGGCGAACACGCGGGCGCAGTACGGCATCACCCTCCTGCGCGTGATGGTGGGTCTCGTCTTCGTGATGCACGGGGGGCAGAAGCTGTTCGTGATGGGGATGGACGGGCTGGCCGGCTTCTTCGGCTCGATCGGGATCCCGTTCGCGTATCCGAACGCGCTGCTGGTGACGGCGGTCGAGCTGCTGGGCGGCGCGCTGCTGATCGCGGGGCTCTTCACGCGGTTCGTGACGCCGCTGATCGCCGCGACGATGGTCGTCGCCATCGCGACGGTGCACGGGTCCAAGGGCTTCTTCCTCCCCGAAGGGTACGAGTTCGCGCTCACGCTCCTCGTGGCCAACGCCGCGCTCTTCCTGACCGGCTCCGGCGCGCTGGCGCTGGACAACCTCTTCGGCCGCGAGCGCACCACCGCCGTGCGCTCCGCGCGTCCCGCGCCGGCCGAGAAGTCCGCCGAGACCGTGTACGCCACGCGGTAAGCCACCGCGGTTGGATACACCAAGACGCGCCGCCCGCGAACCGGGCGGCGCGTCGTGCATTGGCAGCGAAGACGGATTCGGTCATATTACGGAGGCGCTCGCGGCGCGGTCGCGTCCCGGGTGCCGCCATGTGGTGAACGGACCTCCTCTACAGGAGCGGGAAGCTTGCGACAGGTCGACGCGCCGGGGCCTCCGGAAGAGCTTCAGCGGGAGCTGGACGCCATCGAACGGCGGCTGGCGGGGACCTCGCCGCGCAACCAGTCCGTGCTGCTGAAGCACGCCGGCGACCTGTGCGCCAGCATGGGCGAGCGGCGGCGGGCGCTCGGCTGGTACGGGCGCGCGGTGAACCTGCACCTGGAGCTGGGCGAGGCTTCCCGCGCGGCGGCGCTCTGCCACACCATCCTCAGCATCCAGCCGGAGGCGGTGCGGGCGCGGTGCACGCTGGCATGGCTCGCCATGGCTGGCGGGCGCACGATGGAGGCGCGCCAGCTGGTGGGCGAGTACGCCGCCGCCGCACGCGCCGCCGGGCAGGACGCGATGGCGGCCCAGCAGCTCACCTGGATGTTCGAGGCCGCGGACGACGGCTTCCTGCGCCACGACATCGCCCGCGCCCTGCGCACACTCGGCGACGACGCCCGCTCCGCCTCCCTCGCCCCCGAATCCCGCCCCGCCGGCTCCCTGGACCACGACGAGCTCTGGGCCCGCGTCCTCCGAGGGACCATCGCGCCGCCGCCGGTGCACGGCACCGGGGACGGGGGCGTCACGGGGACCGCCCGGGGCGGCGAGGGCGGGGGCGTCGGCGGCCCCGAAACCGCCGGGGGCTGAAGCCCCCGGCTGGAACTACGCGAAGACGGCTGAAGCCGTCTCGAACGGCGGCATCCCTTCCCACACCCAAATCACCTGTCATCCTGAGCGACGCGCTGCTCAGCCCTTGCCCCGTCTCTATAGTCTGGCGCGGAGCGAAGGATCTACTGCGCGTTCCGAGGGGCTCGTCGTCGCGCACCGGCCTCCTGCCTCGCCGGCTAGATCCTTCGGTCGCCGCAGGGAGGTAGGGGCGCACCCACCGGTTTCTGCGTCGGCGGCTCCCTCAGGATGACAAAAAAAGGTGCGGTCAGGCGCCTTACCATGCGTGAGCCCGCGAAGGCGGCGACGGATGGCGGATCGAAGATTGCGCAAACCTGCATCTCCGGGTTGAACCCGATCGGCATCATCCCCGCCCCGCCCGAGCATGCACGCAGAGGAAAGCACCGCATTCATCGCCGAAGCGCCCCTCCCGGAGAAGGCGCCGGAGCCCTTGCCGCCGCGCCAGCCGGTGCGGCGGGTGCCGCGTGCAGTCTCGCCGCGCGAGGTGCCGGACGGGGCGGAGCTGGACCATCCGTCGCTGTACTTCAACCGCGAGCTGGGGCTGCTGGACTTCAACTGGCGCGTGCTCCACCAGGCCACCGACCCTCGCGTGCCGCTCCTGGAGCGCGTGCGGTTCCTGGCGATCACCTCCAGCAACCTGGACGAGTTCTTTCAGAAGCGCGTGGGCGGGCTGCGGCGGCAGATCGCGGCCGGGGTGCAGACGCTGTCGCTGGACGGGCGCACACCGGGCGAGCAGCTGCAGCTGATCGCCGATGCGGGGCTGGTGATGTACGCCGCCATGAGCGCCATCTGGGAGCGCGAGCTGGTCCCCCTCCTGCGCAC
>DASVVI010000829.1:0-4037 GCA_036386635.1 Longimicrobium sp. | reverse complement strand
AGAGCGGAAGAGCGGAAGAGCGGAAGAGCGGAAGAGCGGAAGAGCGTGGAGACCACCCTTTTTGTCATCCTGAGCGACGCGCCGCACGGATCTCGCCCGTACGCATATCTATAGCGCGGAGCAAAGGATCTACTGCGCGTGGCGAGAGGTTCGCATCGCACCTCAGGCCTCCTGCGTCGCCGGCTAGATCCTTCGATCGCCGCAACAGAAGGCCGTGCAACCCAGGCATCCGTTGGGCGGCTCTCTCAGGATGACAAATTGGGGTGGAAGGCCGAGGTGGGCACCTGCCACTAGGCACGGAGCAAGCACTTGGCACTTGGCACTTGGCACTCGCGCCCAAACACCTATCCGCCGGACCAATGAGCTACCGTCTGCAGGACCTGCTCGCGCTACTGGACCTCGAAGACATCGAGGAGAACATCTTCCGAGGGACCAACCGCGACATCGGGTCGGGGCGCGTGTTCGGGGGGCAGGTGCTGGGGCAGGCGCTGGTGGCGGCGGGGAGGACGGTGGGGGACGACCGCGTGGCGCATTCTCTCCACGGCTACTTCATCCTCCCCGGCGACCTGGGCGCGCCCATCGTGTACCTGGTCGACCGGCTGCGCGACGGGAAGAGCTTCACCACGCGGCACGTGACGGCGGTGCAGCACGGGCGCGCCATCTTCAACATGGCCGCGTCGTTCCAGGTGCCGGAGCCCGGAATCGAGCACCAGCTGGACGCGCCCGCCGTGCCCGACCCCGAGGGGCTGCCGCGCGAGCTGGACCTGGTGCGCGCCGTGGCGGACCGCATCCCCGAGCCGCTGCGTGCGATCTACACGCAGGACCGCCCCATCGACTTCCGCCCCGTGCACCCGGTGGACCCCTTTCGCCCCACGCCGCGCGATCCGGCGAAGCACGTGTGGTTCCGCGCCGTCGGCGAGATGCCGGCGGACACGCTGCGCCACCAGGCGGTGCTGGCGTACGCGTCGGACTACGGGCTGCTGGGAACGGCGCTCCTCCCCCACGGGCTCACCTTTCAGCGCCCCGAGCTCCAGGCCGCCACCCTCGACCACGCCCTCTGGTTCCACCGCCCCTTCCGCGCCGACGAATGGCTCCTCTTCTCCACCGACAGCCCCATCGCCACCGGCGCGCGCGGCTTCACGCGCGGGAGCCTGTACGACCGCGAGGGGCGGCTGGTGGCGTCTGTGGCGCAGGAGGGGCTGCTGAGGATGCGGTGAGGGAGGTTCAGCCGCCCCGCCCGTCCCAGAGCCGCTCGACTCCGTACTGGTCGAAGATCTCCTCGTTCGAGACGAGGACCAGGTTCTCCGCCTGCGCCTGCGCAACCAGCATGCGGTCGAACGGATCTTTGTGCGGGCCCGGGAGGCTGCCCGCGCGCTGGCCGTGCTCCAGCGAGATCGGGAGCGAGCGGAATCCGTTCGCTTCCACGACCTCCGTGAGGTTCTGAGCCAGGGCCTCCGCGCCGGGAAGCTTGCCGATCCGGGTCTTCGTGGCGATCTCCCAAGCGGTGGCGGCGCTGACGTGAACGACGCTCTCCTCGTCGGCGATGGCCGCGCGGGCGGGTGGCGCCAGCCGTGAGTCCCCCAGCAGCCACCAGAGAAGTGCGTGCGTGTCCAGGAGCAGCCTCATGCCTACTGTTCCCATGAGTCCAGCTCGTCGGCGGGAAGCGGATCGAAGAACTCGTCGGGCACCGTGAACTGTCCCTTCATCGAGCCGAACATCCGCTTCGGCCTGGTGCCGCCCACGGGCACCAGCCTGACCACGGGTTCCGAGTTCCTCGCGATCACCACTTCCTCGCCCGCGCATGCCTGTTCGATCAGCCGGGACAGGTTGGTCTTGGCCGCGTGGATGTTCACGATCATGCGCTGCTCCCTCGCTGGTTTCGTTGCTTAGCTAAGTATATGGCTAATGCGGAAGCGCGGCAATTCCAAGATAGGATGGGTCACCTTCCCCATGGCCGGGCCGCCCCGCCTTCCGCATCATTCCCCGAGAAGGTGAAGCAGGTGCAACTGTGGACTTCCGGCAACAGGAGGAAGCTGATGTATACGAAGCCGATTCACTGGATTTTGGGGTGGTCGCGCGCCGCGACGCTGCTGGTGCTCGCCTACCTGGCAGCGTGAGGGGGGCGCGATGACCATCACAGGAATGAGGCTCGCGATCGGGCTGCTGGCGCTGAGCGCGTCGGGATGCGCGACGACGCGGATGGCGATGCCGCCCACCCTGGCTGCCGCGCCGGAGTGGAGCGTGCAGCCGCGCAACCAGTGGCGCCCCGACGGGCCGTTGCGCGTGGGGCCGTTCGAGGCGCACCGCATTGACCGCCACGGCGTCCGCCAGCGCGGCGGCATCGTGGACGCGCTCAAGGGAAAGACCGAGTTCCAGCAGCGCTACGAGTTCATGCTGCGCGACACCGCCGCGGCGGGCGACCTGTGGGCCGTGCGCTGCGACAACCGCGACATCGAACGCGGCTTCAAGCTCGGCAGCGTGGAGCTGTCGCTGGACGACCGCACCTCGCTCGAATGCTCGCTCCAGCCGCCCGGCGAGCCGACCAGGGCGTGGACGCTGCGCATCAGAGGGGCGGGCGATGGCGCTCCCGGCGGCACCCTGCGCCGCGACGAGGTGAGCTATGAGATCGAGGGGGAGAACCCTCCCGGCGGGCAGACGGACTGCTGCGGCGCGCTGGGGTACGTGCTCCGGCGCGAGGGGCGGGTGATCGGCGCCGTGGAGCAGGTCAGGTGGGGGAGCGTGCGGGTGGCCCCGGAGGTCGGGCGCGACGAAGGGAGCCTGCTGGCGGCCACGGCGGTCGCGCTCATCCTGCAGTCGAAGCTGATCCAGGAATCCTGAGTCCGTCGCGGGACGGGGGAACAGCATCACACAGAGGACACGGAGGGAACGGAAAGGGCACAGAAAGCCCCTTCCGTTTTTCTCTCCGTTGCCTCTGTGGCTCTGTGTGAGACCAGCCGTTCAGAACGTGTCTGGCACTACGCGCATGGACGCGACCACGTCGCCCTCGATGATGCCATCCACCACGTCCATCCCCTCCACCACCTGGGCGAAGACGGTATACTCGCGAACCAGGCGGGGATTGTCCTTGAGGTTGATGAACCACTGCGCGTCCCCCGTGTCGTGGCCGCGCGTGCTCATCCCCACCGACCCGCGGGGGTGGGCGACCGTCGCGAGCTCGTCACGAAGATAGCGCGGGTGGCCGACGTACTCGTTCGTCCCCGGGCCGCCGCCCTGCACCACGAAGTCCGGCTCCACGCGGTGCCAGCTGCCGCCGTCGTAGTAGCCGGCGCGCACCAGCGCGAGCACGCGTGCCGCCATGATGGGCGCCACGTCGCCGCGCAGCCGCACCACGAACGACCCTCCGCCTGCGTTGCGCGACAGCGCCACGCGGACGCGCACGTCCTTGCCCAGCGCCAGCGCGACGGCATCCGGCGGGAGATCGGATCGGGGCGCGGGCGGGCGGTCGTCGTTCGCCGGGCGTCCCGCCGCTTCGAGGAGCGCCACGCGTACGTCGCGCTCGGAGTCGTTCGCGCGGCGCACCCAGCGCTCGAACAGGGAGTCGGCGGCCGCGCGCGTTGCGGGTGCGGGAGATCCCTTCAGCGCGACGGCGGCGGCGCGGACTGCCTGCGCCTGATCACCGTGCATGGCGGCCAGGTACACGTCGTCCGCGGCGTGCCCCGCCAGCTTGGACAGCGCATCGATCGCCGCCTCCCGCACGTTGCCGTCGCGGTCGCGCGCGAGGGTGCGCAGGCGGGCTGTGCCGGCCAGCACGGCGGCGGCGCGGGCGGCGTACAGGCGGACGTGCCAGTCGGAATGCATCGCGAGCCGGCCGAGCCGCGCCCGTGCCTGCTCCGGGGCGATGCGCGCGAGCGCGACCACCGCGTGCGCGCCCGCGTGCCACGAGACCCCGCCCGCCGCGCGCCGGCGCGTGTCCGCGGGGAGCGCGTCCACCCATCTCGCCAGCACGCGCACGAAGGCCGAATCGGCGCCGCACGACGCCCCCGCCACGCCGGCCGCGCGCAGGCGCACGTGCCATA
>DASVVI010000828.1:0-4374 GCA_036386635.1 Longimicrobium sp. | reverse complement strand
GAAGATGTCCTGCATGGTGATGATGTCGCTCTCCATTCCCACCACCTCGGAGATCGTCATCACCTTGCGCGTGCCGTCGGAAAGGCGGTTCACCTGGATGACGACGTCGATGGCGCTCACGATCTGCTGCCGCACCACCTTCTCCGGCAGGTTCAGGTTCGCCATCGACACCATCGTCTCCAGGCGGCCCAGGGCGTCGCGCGGGGTGTTGGCGTGCAGCGTGGCCAGCGACCCCTCGTGGCCCGTGTTCATCGCCTGCAGCATGTCGATGGCCTCCGAGCCGCGCACCTCGCCCAGCACGATGCGGTCGGGGCGCATGCGCAGCGCGTTCACCATCAGGTGCCGCTGCGTGACCTCGCCCGAGCCCTCGATGTTCTGCGGGCGCGTCTCCAGGCGCACCACGTGCGGCTGGCGGAGCTGGAGCTCGGCCGAGTCCTCGATGGTGACGATGCGCTCCGTGGACGGGATGAACGACGACAGGATGTTGAGCATCGTCGTCTTGCCCGCGCCGGTGCCGCCGGAGATCAGGATGTTGAGGCGCGAGCCCACCACCGCCGCCAGCAGGTCCAGCATGGGGCGCGTGAGGCTCTTGGTGCGCAGCAGGTCCTGCCCGGCCAGCGCGTCGCGCTTGAACTTGCGGATGGAGAGGTGCGGCCCGTCGATGGAGAGCGGCGGGATGATGGCGTTCACGCGCGACCCGTCCGCCAGGCGTGCGTCCACCATCGGCGACGAGTCGTCGATGCGGCGGCCGACGGCGGACACGATGCGGTCGATCACCTGCAGGAGGTGGCGGTCGTCCTGGAAAGTGATGTCCGTCTCCTCCAGCCGCCCGTGCCGCTCCACGTAGACGCTGCTGTGCGTGTTGACCAGGATGTCCGAGATCTCCGGGTCCTGCATCAGCGGCTCCAGCGGCCCCAGCCCAAAGATCTCGTCCAGCACCTGGCGCACCAGCTCTTCCCGCTCGTCGTAGTTGAGCGGGACGGACTCCAGCGCCAGCAGCTCGTGCACCACGCCGCGGATGGCCGCCACGGCGCGGTCGCGCTCCAGCGCGTCCAGCGACGACAGGTTCAGCCGCTCCAGCAGCTTGCGGTGGATGCGCGCCTTGGTCTCCTGGAGGAGCGAGGGGCCGGACTGCACGACCTCGACGGCCGGGAGATCCCACGGCGCGGGGGTGCGCGGCGGCGCGGGCGCGGCGGGCGCGGCGCCGCTGAACCAGCTCTGCATCATACCGCCACCTCAGGCTGTTGCGGGGTGGAGCGCCGCAGCACGCGCATCAGCGGGTCGGTGAGGGCGCGGATGAAGCGGCCCCCCGCCGGCTCGGTGCTCCCGGCCAGCCCCGCGATGGAGGCGGACATGGAGCGCACGTCCTGCGCGTAGCGCGAGTCGCCGTTGAGCACGATCGGCGTCCCGGAGTTCACCGACCTCACCACGGCCTCGTAGTCGTTGGAGATCGTCCATTGCACCTTCATCCCCAGCGTCTTCTCGATGTCTTCGGGCTTGATGGCGTCGCTGGTGCGGTAGCGGTTCAGCACCAGCTTCACCCGGTCGCCGCCGCCGATGGTGCGCTCCAGCAGCGGGGCGCAGCGCTTGATGTTGCGCAGCGACTGCAGGTCCGCCTGCGTCACCAGGAAGATCTTGTCGGCGTGCTCGAAGGTGGCGAGCGTCGCCGGTGAGAACGAGTTGGAGGTGTCGACCACCACGTACTGGTAGTGCTGCTTCAGGAAGAGAAGGATCTTGGAGATCCGGTCGCCGGACACGACCTCCGCCTTTTCCGGGTGGTACGGCGCGGAGAGGAGGTGCACGCCGGAGTTGTGGCGCTCGATGAAGGAGGCCAGCAGCTCCGCGTCCATGCGGTGGAAGTTCCTCACCATGTCCGCGAAGTTGAAGCGCGGGTCCACGCCCATCTGCAGCGCCACCTCGCCCAGCTCCAGGTCCAGGTCGGCCAGCAGCGTGCGCTTGCCGGTGAGCCGGTGGAGGTGGATCGCCAGGTTGGTGGCGAGCGTGGTGGAGCCCGAGCCGCCCTTGGGGCCAAAGAAGGCGAAGATCTGCCCCGGCTGCTGCTGCGCCTCGGCCTCGGTGCCGCGCGTGCGCCGCAGCGTCGACTCCACGGCGTGCGCCACCTCCTCGCCGGAGACGGGCTTCAGCAGGTACTCGGAGATGCCGGCGCGCATGGCCGCCATCAGCACCTCGGCCGAGAGCGCGGGGCCCGCCGCCACCAGCCGGGCGTGCGGGTTCTGCTCGGCCAGGAACTGGGCGAGGTTGATCCCCGTGGCGGGGTGCTGGCCCACGTCCAGGAAGATCACCTCGGGCGAGGCGTCGCGGAGCGCCTTCAGGTGCCCGTCGCCGAGCTCGTTGAAGGGGACCGGGATCTCCAGGGGGGGCGCGACGCCGCGCTCGGGCAGGGCGACCTCGCGGACGCGGGCGCGGAACGCCTCGTCGGTGGAGATCACCGCGCAGCGCAGGAGCGAGGCGGCGGAGGAGGAGGGGGGGGCTGCAAAGGGCATCATTCCACCAGCTGAAGGACGCGGACGACTTCCACGAACCGTGCGACGATGGGGTCGGCGGGGCCGCTGGGCGGCTCCAGGAAGACCCACGCGAATTTCACGAACACCACACCGCTCTTCTTCGACTCCATCTCGGCCGGGTCGTACAGCGGCACGCGGATCAGCCGGGGACTATCCATCCAGTCGGAGAAGGCCGATCCCACCACCTCGCCGCGCGCCTGGTCCCATCGTGCGCCGGGGTCGCGCAGCACCAGGTCGTTGATTCCCTGGAAGACCGGGCCGGCCTTGATGCCGCTCTGCAGCGTGTACGGTATCCCGAGCTTGACCGGGCTGGAGTTGCAGCCGCTGATGTTCTGGCGCAGCGCGGACCCGCCGATGTCCAGTCCCCAGTCCATGTCGGGCATCGCCCACAGGTTGGCGAAGCCGGGGAGGGCGCTCACGTTTAGCATCACCTTGCGCCCGCGGTCGTGGGTGGCGCCGCGGAAGCTGCTCCCGTATCCCGTTTCCGGCCGGGTAGAGGTGGCGTTGGGGCCGCCGGGGTTGTAGAAGTCGCCCTTGTCCGGCTCGTACTCCCACACCTCCCACGGGTCCCACTCGCCGTTCTTGTTGTGGTCGTCGTCCGTCTCGGCCCACAGGTCGGGCGGCACGAACGGCTTCACGCAGCGAGTGCTGGGGGCGCGGGTGGCGTGGGCCGCCGCGCGCGCGCTCACCGGCGCGCTGTTCACCCCGAACATCCGCGCGAACCAGGTGGGGACCGCCGGCCTGCGGACCTTCACCCGCACCGTCCGCGTGTCCTTGAAGACGTCCACCACCACCTCGTCCTCCCCGAACGCCTGCCCCTGGAGCGTGTTGCGGGTGGCGAAGTCCACCGCCCGCTCCTCCCCGACGATCGCCGCCTGGTCCGGGTCCATCTCCATGAAGGCGGAGGCTCCGGCCAGCGCCGCCGCATCGGCCGCGCGCTGAGCCTCGCCGTGAGCCGTCCGCAGCATCCCCATGTCGATGGCCAGGGCCATCATCGAGAGGATCCCCAGCATGGCGACGACCAGGAGGACCAGCGCGGAGCCCTGGCGGTCGCGGAGACGGGTGCGGAAGCGGATCACGGTCTTACCCTCCTTACGGCCTGGCGGGCGTCGCGGTCTGGCCCGCGGGGCTCGCCTGCTGCGCGCCGCGCAGCGAGCGGTCCCACTCCCAGTTGGCGGGCTCGCCGGTGGGCACCGGCTGCGGGCCGCTGGTGGGCTGCACGATGCGCGGCGACACCAGCACCAGCAGCTCCGTGCGTCCCTGCCGCGCGTTGCGCGAGCGGAAGAGCGAGCCCAGCACCGGCAGGTCGCCCAGCAGCGGGACGCGCGAGTTGTTGTTCTCCAGCACGTTGTTCAGCAGCCCGGCGATGGCCAGGTACTCCCCGTCGCGCAGCACCACCTCGGTCTCGGTGCGGCGCGTGAGCAGGGAGGGGATCTGGAAGCCTTCGATGCGCAGCGAGTTGGAGTAGTCCAGCGACGACACTTCGGGCGCGATCTTGAGCCGGATGGTGCCGTCTGTGCCTACCGTGGGCCTGAAGCGCAGGCGGACGCCGAACTCCTTCCAGACGATGGTGACGCTGCTGTTGTTGCCGCTGCCCTGCGCCACGGGGAAGGGGAACTCGCCGCCGGCCAGGAACGAGGCTTCCTGCCCGTCCAGCGCCAGGAGGTTGGGCTCGGCCAGGCTGCGGAAGAGGCCGCGCGACTGCATGGCGGTGATGGAGGCTTCGATGCGGGTGTTGCCGCCCAGCAGGAAGAGCTTCACCAGCCCGTCGGATAGCGTCTGCACTGCGCCCTCGTCCACTCCGCCCATGGTGCCGCGGGTAGTGACCCCGAGCTGCGTGCGCAGCTCG
>DASVVI010000827.1:0-4655 GCA_036386635.1 Longimicrobium sp. | reverse complement strand
GGAGAGGGGGCAGCGAGGAACGAGCGGGGGTGAGGGTGGGCTAAACGGTTGTTCCGGTTGCATTTAGGTGTAATCTGTTGTAAATTCGCGGCTTAGCTTCGGCGGGTTGGAGCGGCCTGATACGGGGGAAGGCGATGCAGGCGGAGAGAGAGGCCACGGAGCACGCCACGCTCCCCGAGGCACGGCAGCGCACCCGGGTGCGGCCGCTGCGGCCGGTGGAGAAGGGGCTCGGCGGGCTGGGGCGCGGGGCGGAGAACCTGCTCGCCAACCTCGGGAGCATCTGGTCGCTGGTGTGGCAGACGGCGGTGTACCTGTTCACCGGGCGCATCCCGCTGCGCGAGGTCGTGCGGCAGATGTACTGGATGGGCGTGTCGTCGGTGCCCATCGTGCTGGTGACGGGGATGCTGGCCGGCGTGGTGACCTCGCAGCAGGGCGGCTACCAGTTCACCGGCTCCGTGCCGCTCTACGTGCTGGGAAGCATCGTGACCTCGTCGGTGGTGCTGGAGCTGGGGCCCATCATGACGGCCGTGGTGCTCATCGGCCGCGTGGGCGCGCGCATCACCGCCGAGCTGGGCACGATGCAGGTGTCCGAGCAGATCGACGCGCTGCACTCGCTGGGGCGGGACCCGGTGCGCACGCTGGTGTCGCCGCGCATCATCGCGGGGATCATCGTGGTGCCCTGCCTGGTGGGGCTCGCCAACACCGCCGGCATCCTGAGCGGGATGTTCTCCGCGCAGGCCACCATCGGGCTCAGCGCGGACTCGTTCCTGTACGGCGCGCAGCTCTGGTGGCACAGCTGGGACCTGTTCTACTCGCTGTGCAAGGGCGTGGTCTTCGGCTTCGTGATCCCGCTCATCGCCAGCCACATGGGGCTCACCACCCGCGGCGGCGCCGAGGGCGTGGGGAAGGCCACGACGAGCGCGGTGGTGCTGATGACGCTCGCCGTCCTCTTTTTGGACGCGCTCTTTCCGCCCCTCCTCCTCAACTGATGGAGAGCGCGATGGAAGGGCAGCCGATGGTGGAGTACCGCGACCTGCACAAGCGCTTCGACCGGCCCATCCTGGCCGGGGTGAACCTGCAGATCGGGCGCGGCGAGACGCTGGCGGTGGTGGGGCACTCCGGCACGGGCAAGAGCGTGCTGCTCAAGACCACCATCGGGCTGATCCACCCCGAGCGCGGCGACGTGGTGATCGACGGCGATTCGGTCGTCAACGCACCCAAGCGCACGCTGGACAAGATCCGCCGCAAGGTGGGCTACGTATTCCAGAACGCGGCCCTCTTCGACTCGATGACGGTGTTCGAGAACGTGTCGCAGGGGCTCAGCGACCAGGAGCAGCGCGAGGCGGGGGAGGAGGAGGTGCTGCGGCGCGTGGTGAACGCGCTTGAGCTGGTGAACCTCGACCCCAACGCGGTGCTGGGCAAGATCCCCTCCGAGCTGTCGGGCGGGATGAGGAAGCGGGTGGGGATCGCGCGGGCCATCGTGTCGCGCCCGCAGATCCTGCTGTACGACGAGCCGGTCACGGGGCTCGACCCGGTCAACGCGACGGTGGTCCACCGGCTGATCGCCCGCCTGGCGGGGGAGCTGGGGGTGACCTCCATCATCGTGACGCACGACATCGAGGGGGCGCTCCCCATCTCCGACCGGGTGGCGATGCTGGACCACGGGGAGATCCGCTTCGTGGGCACGCCGGACGAGTTCCGGGCGAGCCGCGATCCGCTGGTGAGGGCGTTCCTGGAGCGCGACGTTCCCGACTCAGACCTGCTCGAGGCAGTATAATGATACAGCGCGCAGATGGCGGGGCCCCCACGGCCCCGCGCAACCGAATCCCTAGCGAGGACCTCGCCACCGTGAGCGTCGCACGCACTCCCCGCCGCGAAGTGCAGGTTGGCATCTTCGTGCTGGTGGGCATCCTTTCCGTGCTCTTCGCCCTCTTCCTGCTCACCGATCCGGGCACCTTCCGCGGCCGGTACTACGTCTCCACGCTGGTGGAGACGGCGGGGGGGATCCGGAAGGGCGACCCGGTGCAGCTCCGGGGCGTGAACATCGGCCGCATCCGCTCCTTCGAGATCCAGGACAACGGCGTCCGGGTGCGGATGGAGCTGGAGGGCGAGTACCCCGTGCCCTCCGACTCGCGCGTGTACCTGAGCAGCAACGGGCTGCTGGGCGGCGTCGTCGCCACAATCCTCCCCGGCCGCTCGCGGCAGAAGCTGGCGGACGGCGGGATCATGCCCTCCACGGACGCCGCCGGTGCCGGCGCCAGCGACATCATGGCCACCGCCAGCGCCGTCGGCACGCGCGCGGACACCGTCCTGGGCCGGGCACAGGCCCTTCTGAGCCAGCAGACGATCGGCGCCGTGCAGACGAGCGCTACCGAATTGCAGGCGATGCTGGCGGAGCTCAGCGCCCTCGCCACCGAGCAGCGCCGCGAGCTGCAGGGCGTCTCCGGCTCGCTGCGCCGCTCGGCCGCGGGTGTGGAAGGCGCCGCCACGCGCCCCGAGCTGGCGCGCGCCATCGCCCGCACCGACTCCATCTCGCTGCGCATGGACGCGGCCGCCCGCTCGTTCAACGCCGCCGGCGAATCCATGGCGGGCATCGCCGGCCGCATCGACCGCGGCGAGGGAACGCTGGGCAAGCTGAGCCGCGACGAGTCGCTCTACAACAACCTCAACGCCGCCGCGGTCAACATCAACCAGACCGCCACGCGCTACGGCTCGCTGGCCGAGGACATCCAGGCGAACCCGAAGAAGTACATCAATCTGCGGGTGTTTTAGAGAGGCGCGGCCCCCTCCCCCGCTCGTTCCTCGCGACCCCTCCCCCAAACCGCGGGGGAGGGGTGGTTGCGTGCATCCGGGCCGGTCTTCCCGTTTGTGCTGCCGCACCCATCTGGTAGGGGCTGACCTGCGTGTCTGCCCGCCCTCGCCCCCACCGCGACCCCCGCCTTTGGGGCCGACATCCGTAGGGGCCGCCCCTTGTGGCTGCCCGTGCCCTCCCCACCACCATCGCCCGCCTTTCCGGCCCCGCCCTCTTCCGTGCGTGCGGCACCGGGTGGCCCGCCGCTCACGAGGATCACAGGTTCCATGCGCGCCACGATTTAGCGGGAAGAACGATCCCGCGGGCTTCACGCCCGCGACGGGTACTCGCGTCACGGCGGCGTGGTTCGGCCCGTCGTGAAAAACGAATGTGTACCCACGGGCCGCGCTTTATGTTACATTAGGTGCTCCGCTTTTCCGCTCCGATGTTCCAGCCCGCGTTCGGCCATCTCCCAGATCCTTTGCTTGTGCCGCGGCCGTTCCGCCGCGCACCCGCAGCAGCCAATATATTTCAGCAATGAACCAGCAGACCCTCACCCCTCAAGACCGGGTACTCCGAATCGACGAGATCCGCCGCTGCATCGACGCGCTTCAGGCGGAGATGCGCGAGCTCGGCGGCGGCGAGCGCACCACACTGTTCCCGCGCGACCGCGAAGCCGGCGAGGTGCTGCAAGCATCCATCGACGCGCTCTCCGCGCACCTGGCCGTGGTGGACGGGGAAGGCGTCATCGTGGCCGTGAACGAGGCGTGGCGCCGCTTCGGCGAGGAGAACGGGGCCGCACGCAGCTACCTGGGCGAGAGCTACACCGGCGTCTGCGCCCGCGTGCGCGGCGGCGACGGCGATCCGGCCAGGCGCACCGCCGAAGGGATCCGCGCCGTACTGGCCGGGGAGACGGACTTCTTCACCCTCCAGTACCCATGCCACACGCCACGCGAGCGGCTCTGGTTCCAGCTTCGCGTGACGCCGCTGGTGTCGCACGGGGTGCGGCACGCCGTGGTGGCGCACGAGAACGTGACCGCCGAGCAGAGCGCCCGCGCCGACGCCGAGGCCGAGCGCGACCGCGCCGTGCGCATCCTCGAGAGCGTGACCGACGCCTTCTTTACGCTCGACGAAGAGTGGCGCTTCCGCTACCTGAACCCACAGGCCGAGCCGCTCCTGCGCCGGCGGCGCGACGAGCTGCTGGGGCGCCGCATCTGGGACGAGTTTCCCGAGGCGGTGGGGACGGTGTTCGAAACGGAGTACCGCGCCGTGATGGAGACGGGCCTGCCCAGGACCTTTGAGACCTACTTCGCCCCGCTGGAGGGGTGGTTCGAGGTGAACGCCCACCCCAGCGACGGCGGGGTGTCCGTCTACTTCCGCGACGTCACCCGCCGCCGGCAGCGCGACGAGGAGGCCGCGAAGTTCACCGAGCGGCTCGCCGGGGAGCGGAGCCTGCTGAACGCCGTGGTGCAGCAGCTTCCGGTGGGGGTCATCATCGCCGAGGCGCCGTCGGGACGCCTGATCCTGGGGAACCGAAAGATCGACGAGATCTGGAGCCACGGCTACATGTCGTCCGGCTCGGTGAGCGAATACGGGGACTGGGAGGGGTACCACCCGGACGGGCGGCGCGTGCGGGCGGAGGAGTGGCCGCTGGCCCGCGCGCTGCGCACGGGGCGCAGCGTGGTGGACGAGACGTACGAGATCGTGCGGCCGGACGGGGTGCGCGGCACGGCCCGGCTGAGCGCCACGCCCGTGGCGGACGCGCGGGGCGACATCGTGGCCGGGGTGGTGATCGCCGCCGACATCACCGCCGAGGCGGCCGCCGCGCGCGCCGTGCAGGCCAGCGAGGAGCGCTACCGCCTCG
>DASVVI010000826.1:0-5413 GCA_036386635.1 Longimicrobium sp. | reverse complement strand
ACACGCGCCCCTACGCCAACATCGTGGAGGCGGTGGGGTGGACGCCGCTGATCCGCCTGAACAACGTGGCGGCGGGGATCCGCACGCCGGTGTACGGCAAGGCGGAGTTCAGGAACCCCGGCGGCAGCGGAAAGGATCGCGTCGGACCCGCCATCATCGAAGCGGCCGAGCGCGCGGGGCAGCTCCTTCCGGGCGGCACCGTGGTGGAGGGGACGAGCGGCAACACCGGCGTCGGCCTGGCCCTGGCCGCCGCCATCAAGGGGTACCGCTGCATCTTCACCATCCCGGACAAGATGAGCCAGGAGAAGGTGCGCCTGCTCAAGGCGTTCGGCGCCGAGGTGATCGTGACGCCGACCGCGGTGGCGCCGGACCACCCGGACAACTACGTGATGATGGCGAAGCGGATCGCGCAGGAGACCCCCAACGCCATCCTCGCCAACCAGTTCTACAACCAGGCCAACCCCCAGGCGCACTACGCCACCACGGCGCCCGAGATCTGGGAGCAGACGGAGGGGCGCATCACCCACTTCGTCTCCGCGGCGGGCACGGGGGGCACGCTGACGGGCGTCGGGCGCTTCCTCAAGGAGCGCAACCCGCAGGTGCGCGTCATCGGCGGCGACCCGGTGGGCTCCATCCTGGCGGGCTACGCGGCGACGGGTACCAAGCCGGAGGCGGCGCCGTACAAGGTGGAGGGGATCGGGCAGGACAAGGTTCCGGGCACGCTGGACATGAGCGTGGTGGACGAGTGGCGCTACGTGGAGGACCGCGCATCGCTGGGGATGGCGCGCCGCCTGACGCGCGAGGAGGGGCTGTTCGTGGGTGGCTCGGCGGGGCTGATCTGCCAGGTGGCGCTGGACGTGGCGCGCGAGATCGACGACCCGGACGCGTGCGTCGTCTTCATCCTGTGCGACACCGGCGAGCGCTACCTCTCCAAGATCTACAACGACGAGTGGATGCGCGAGAACCGGATGCTGGAGCCGTCTCGCGTGACGGCGCGCGACATGGTGGGCGGCAAGGGCGACAACGCGCCGGCGCACCTGATCGCCGTGTCGCCGGAGACGCCGGTGCGGCAGGCGCTGGGCTTCATCACGCAGCACAACATCTCGCAGCTCCCCGTGGTCTCCGAAGGCGACTGCGTGGGGCACCTCTCCGAGGCCACGCTGATGTCGCGCGTGCTGGAGAACACCGCCACGCTGGACAAGTCCGTGCAGCACCTGATGGACGCGCCGCTGCCGGTGGTGGACGCGCACGTGGACCTGCCGGGAATCACCCGGCTGCTGAACCGGCAGAACCCGGCCGTGCTGGTGCGCCACGACGGGCGGCTGGCGGGGATCATCACCCGCTACGACGTCCTGCGCTACGTGACCGACGGCCGGTAGGAGGGGCCGCGGGGGCAAGCCCTTCCAACTCTTGAGAAAGGTGGACGGAAGTCTTGCCCGGCGTGGCAAACACGTTACATTCACCGCTACCCGGCGCGTCCGGGCGCGGCTAGTGTAATGCGCGCCCCGGGCAGGTGCCCGGGTCGTGGCTGGAAACTCTCAATCTCCCCCGAGAAAACATGATCAAACGCTGTTCGCAGACGGCAGCCGCGCTCCTCTGCGCGATGCTGCTGGCGTTCGGCTGGACGGGAGGCGCGCAGGCACAGGGCGTCACCACGTCCGCCGTGTCGGGCCGCGTCACCAACGCGGCGGGCGCGCCGGTCGCCGGCGCGCGCGTGCTGGTGACCAGCGGCTCCACCGGCGCCCAGAGCCGCGTGGTTACGCGCGAAGACGGGCGCTACCTGGTCTCCGGCCTCCAGCCGGGAAGCGGCTACCGCGTGGAGGTGACCGGCCTGGGCCTGGCGCCGCAGACGCGCACCGGGGTGACGCTGACGCTCAGCCAGACGCTGCGCCTCGACTTCAGCCTCGCCGCGCAGGCCATCGCCATCGAAGGGATCACCGCGCGCGCCGAGCGCTCGGGCGCCACCTTCTCGCGCACGCGCACGGGGCCGGCCACCACGGTGCGGGACAGCGCCCTCCAGCGCCTCCCCACCATCAGCCGCGACCTCTCGGACTTCACGCGCCTGGTGCCGCAGATCGCCACGTCGGGCGGCGGCAGCAACGCGGCGGGGCGCAACTCGCGCTTCAACAACATCCAGATCGACGGCGCCGTCAACAACGACCTGTTCGGCCTCTCCGCCAGCGGCACGCCGGGCGGTTCGGCGGGCACGCGCCCCATCACCATGGAGGCCATCCAGGAGCTCCAGGTGGTGCTGGCGCCGTTCGACGTGCGGCAGGGCGGCTTCACGGGCGCGGGGATCAACGCGGTCACCAAGAGCGGCACCAACCGCTTCACGGGGAGCGCGTCGTTCTTCACCCGCGACCAGGAGCTCGTGGGGCGCTACCGCTTCCGCCAGGCCGACTCGATCGCCCTGTCACCGGAGTACAGCAACTTCAACGAGACCAACTTCGGCGCCTCGCTGGGCGGGCCGATCATCCGCAACAAGGTGCACTTCTTCGTGGCCGGCGAGCGTACGGACCGCGAGTCGCCCACGGGCTTCGTGGCCGGGCAGCAGTCGTCGATCAGCGACCCGCTGGCCACCCGCATCTCGCAGATCCTGAGCACGCAGTACGGCTATGATCCGGGTACGGTGGGCGAGGTGAAGCTGGGCCGCGAGAGCACCAACATCTTCGGCCGGCTCGACTTCAACCTGTCGCCCAACCAGCGCCTGACCATCCGCAACAACTACGTGGATGCGTTCGACGACAACCTGGCGCGGCGCAATGACCTGTACCAGCTGGGGAACACGCTGTACGCGTTCGACAGCAAGACGAACTCCACGGTCGGGCAGCTGAACAGCACGTTCGGCTCGAACCTTTCCAACGAGCTCCGCGTCAACTACACCACCATCCGCGAGCGCCGCAACCCGGGGACGACGCAGCTTCCCTTCGTGCGCGTGGGCGCGGGCGGCACCAACTTCGTGGTGGCGGGTCCGGAGAACAGCTCGGTAGCCAACGCGCTGAACCAGGACCTCATCGAGGTCACGAACGACCTGACGCTCTCGGCGGGCGCCCACCGCATCACGCTGGGCACGCACAACGAGTTCTTCGAGTTCAGCAACCTGTTCGCGCAGAACATCTACGGCAACTACCGCTTCGCGGACACCACGGCGCTGAAGTCCGGAACGCCCAACCAGTACTCGTTCACGTTCCTGAACCCGAACAACCCGAACGCCAAGGAGCGGGCGGAGTTCTCGGTGCGGCAGCTTTCCGCCTACCTGCAGGACCAGTGGGAGGCGCAGGACAACCTGACGATCACCGCCGGGCTGCGCCTGGACCGGACGAGCTTCCCGGACAAGCCGGCACAGAACGACTCGGTGGCCAAGTACTACCAGCGCAACACTGGCACGGTGGGCGGCGAGGACATGCAGTTCTCCCCGCGCCTCGGCTTCAACTGGGACCTCACGGGTGACCAGGTGACGCAGGTGCGCGGCGGCGTGGGCCTGTTCAGCGGCCGTACGCCGTACGTGTGGGTGTCGAACGCCTTCGGCAACACGGGGCTGGACTACGTCCGCTTCACCTGCAACGCGCCCAGCGTGCCGGCGTTCGTCACGGACCCGACCAAGCAGCCCACCGCGTGCACCGGGGCGACGAGCTTCACGCCCAACGAGATCAACACGCTGTCGCCGAACTTCAAGCTGCCGCAGGTGTTCCGCGCCTCGTTCGGCGTCGACCGCCGGCTCCCGCGCGACTTCGTGGTGACGTTCGAGGGGCTCTTCAACCAGTCGCTCAGCGACCCGGTGTACCGCAACCTGGCGATCCGCACGGACTCGCTGACGGGCCCGGCCGCCACGGGCGGCTACGTGGAGGGCCGTCCGCGCTTCTCGCGGCGCTACCCGAACGGCTCGTTCCCGCAGACCAGCGGCCTGACCCGCCTGGGCGAGGTGTACGAGGTCTACAACACGGACGAGAACTACACGTACAGCCTCACCGGGCAGCTCCAGAAGACGTTCTCCCGCACGCTGGACGTGCGGCTGGCGTACACGTACACGGATTCGAGGGACGTGAACCCGCTGCGCTCCAGCACGGCGTCGTCGAACTTCGTGTTCAACCTGGCGGACGCCAATCCGAACGACCCGGCCCTGCGGCCGTCGGACTGGCTGGTGAAGCACCGCATTCTGGCGAGCGGCACCTACAGCGCCAACTTCATCCGCCGCGCGCCCACCGAGGTCTCCTTCATCTACGAAGGGGAGAGCGGCCGTCCGTACTCGTACCGGTACGACGGCGACGTGAACAACGACAACGCGACCAGCAACGACCTGATCTACATTCCGCGCAGCCTCGGCGAGGTCCGCTTCCAGGCCGCGTCGGCCACGCAGCCGCTCACGCCCGAGCAGTCGTGGGCGAACCTGAACGCGTTCATCAACCGCGTGGAGTGCCTGCGCGAGGCGCGCGGCAAGGTGCTGCAGCGGAACGCCTGCAACCAGCCGTGGAGCAACCGCTTCGACGTGCGGCTGGCGCAGACCGTTCCCTCGCTGGGCAAGCAGAACGTGCAGCTCACGCTGGACGTGCTGAACTTCGGCAACCTGCTCAACCGTAGCTGGGGCTTCAACGAGAGCGTCGCCAACCAGAGCGATCCGCTCCTGCGCGTCACCAACAACACGCCAAACGCCAACGGCCGTGTGGAGCTCGCGCCGTTCGCGGCCGGGCGCCAGGTGTTCCAGCCGAGCAACCTCGGCTCGCGCTACCAGATCCAGCTCGGCGCGCGCTACCTCTTCTAAGTCCCCCGGGACGGAGATGGACTGCGCAAAGAGGAGCGGGGCGGCCTGGGAGCCGCCCCGCTCTTCTTTGGTACCCTTGCGCCCGCCGCCGCCGCGGGCTACAACCGAGCGCGCCGGCCGCGCGGCCGGGCACGCCTGGACTCCACTTCGCACGGCAGATGAAACCGTTCCTGATCGGGATCGCCGGGGGCACCGGCTCGGGGAAGACCACCGTGGCGCGCCGCATCTACCAGTCGCTGCACCTGGACTCGGCGGTGTTCATCGACCACGACGCCTACTACCGCGACCTCGCCCACATGACGGTGGAGGAGCGGCAGCGGATGAACTTCGACCACCCCGACTCGCTGGACAACGACCTGCTGATCGGGCAGCTGGAGCGGCTCCTGGCCGGCGAGGCGGTGGAGAAGCCCGTCTACGACTTCACGCGCCACACCCGCGCCGCCGAGACGGTGAGGATCGCGCCTCGCCACGTGATCCTGGTGGACGGCATCCTCCTGTTCGCCGACGCGCGGCTGCGGGACATGTTCGACCTCAAGATCTTCGTGGACACGGAGGCGGACGTGCGCTTCATCCGCCGCCTGCGCCGCGACATCGAGACGCGCGGGCGCTCGCTGGACGCGGTGATCGACCAGTACCTGAACACCGTGCGCCCCA
>DASVVI010000825.1:0-4265 GCA_036386635.1 Longimicrobium sp. | reverse complement strand
CTTCCTCTACGGAGACCCGGCGCGCCGCGGAAGGCTGCGCGCCTTCGTGGAGGACTGCCACCTGCGCAACGGCGTGGCGGACGGCATCTCCGTTTCCACCAACGTGGTGGCGAAGGTCTACAACTGCGATGCGGTGGACGTGTTCCGCGGCGGATTCGTGCTGACGGGCGGGTATTCCAGGGCGGACGTGCACACCTTCACCACGCGCGGCACCCGCGACGCCACCGGGATCGACGTGGAGGTGGACGGGCGCGGCTTCGGCAACACCCTCAAGGTGGAGCTGAACCTGACGCGCCTCCGCCTGCTGGACGGCGATTTCGACATCGGAGTGCACGAGGGCTCCGTCGTCACGGGAGAGGACATCGTGGCGAAGGCGCCGTTCTTCCTCTACGCCGAGAACTCGACGGTGCGCCTGCGCGACTGCGACTTCGAGGTCGGATACCCCGACTCGTTCGGCAACCGCATCGTCTATCCCAAAGACGTAACCTTTTCGAACTGCACCTTCACCACCAGCGAGCGCATGGCCGGCGAGGCGAACCACGGAATGCGCATCGCGGACGTGTACTGGAACTTCGACTGGGCGCAGGGGCCCCGGCGGACGGGGCAGTCGCTGACCTTCAACAACTGCCGCTTCGTCGTGGGCGCGGACGTGGAGCCCGCCGACATCGTGTACGTGGCGAGCACGACTATCGACGATCCCGCGCACGCCAACGTCCTGACCATCAACGGAGGGACGATCGGCCCCGGCTTCGACGCGGTCTTTGCGCCCGTCTGCATGCGCTGCGTGCGGAACCCGTGATGGGGGCCGCGTTTCCGGCGGGCGGCGCGCGTGGAACGTTGCACGACGGGCAGCCTCGATCCAGCTCTGGAGGAGCAAGGCGCATGATGAGACCCTCCGGCCGCGCGGCCGTCTGCATGCTCGCGCTCGCCGCGTGCGGCACGGCGCGCACCGAAGCACCGCCAGCCCCCGCCGCCGCCGTGCAGCAGCCCGCCGCGCCGGCCGACCCCGCGCCCCGCGCCGCCGCCGACACCGCGCGCCGAAACAGCGACGCGGATGTACGATTCATGCAGCACATGATGGCGCACCACGCCCAGGCGCGGGTGATGACGGCGATGGTGCGGCAGCGGAGCACCCGCCCCGAGATCCGCCTGATCGCGGAGCGCATCGACGTGTCGCAGGACGACGAGATGCGGCTGATGCGGAGCTGGCTGCGGCGCCACGGCGCGGAGGCTCCCGCCGACGAGCACGCCGCCCACGGCGAGCACGCCTCGATGCCCGGGATGCTCACCGAGGCGGAGCTGGCGCGGCTGGCGGCGGCGAGGGGGCCCGCGTTCGACCGGCTCTTTCTGGAGTACATGATCCGCCACCACGAGGGCGCCGTTACGATGGTCGCCCAGCTCTTCGCCACACCCGGCGCGGCCCAGAACTCCGAGATGTACGGCTTCGCCACCGACGTGAACGCGGACCAGCGCGCGGAGATCGCCCGCATGCGCGCGCTGCTGTCCACGCTTCCCCGCGGCTGAGGCGCGCAGCGGAGCGCCCCAGCGAGAGTCACCCGACACCCAACCAATAACGAGATGAAAATCGAAACGACGGCTGCAAGGCTCGTGATGGCCGCCCTGCTCCTGGGCGCGGCGTGGACGCCCGCCGGCGCGCAGGCACGCGACCCGCGCATCGGGCTGCGCGCGGGGTGGATGAACGCGGGGGAGGCCGCCCGCAACATGGCGCTGGTGTCGCACACGCCGCGGCCCACCGGCTTCATCGACCCGCAGAACATGAACGACTTCGGGCTGATCAACGCCGACCTCGCCTTCCATGGCACCACGACGTTCATGGGCGGCTTCAACGGCATCCAGATCTACGACATGACGGACGTGCGGCACCCGCGGCTGCGCGGCACCATCGTCTGCCCCGGCGGCCAGGGCGACGTGTCGGTGCACCGCAACCTCCTCTTCATGTCGGTGGAGGAGACGCGCGGCCGGGTGGACTGCGGCACGACGGGAGTCGAAGGCCCGGTGAGCACCGACCGCTTCCGCGGCGTGCGCATCTACGACATCAGCAACGTCGACTCGCCGCGCCAGGTCGCCACCGTGCAGACGTGCCGCGGCTCGCATACGCACACGCTGGTGCCGGACCCGCGCGACTCGTCGAACGTGTACATCTACGTGAGCGGAACCGCGCCGGTGCGTCCCGGCGCCGAGCTGGCCGGGTGCTCGGGCGCGCGGCCGGAGCAGGACCCCAACACCTCGCTCTTCCGTATCGAGGTGATCCGGGTGCCGGTGGCCCACCCCGAGCAGGCGCGCATCGTCAGCACGCCCCGCATCTTCGCGGACTCGGCGGGGAACGTCGCGGGTCTGTGGCGCGGCGGCCGGCACGGCGAGGGGACGCAGGAGACCGCCGAGACCGACATGTGCCACGACATCACCGTCTACCCTGAGATGGGGCTGGCGGCGGGCGCGTGCTCGGGGAACGGGATCATCCTGGACATCCGCGACCCGGCCAACCCGCGGCGCATCGCGGACGCCACCGATCCCAACTTCGCGTACTGGCACTCGGCCAACTTCAGCAACGACGGCCGCAAAGTGATCTTTACGGACGAGTGGGGCGGGGGAGTGGCGCCCCGATGCCGCGCCAGCGACCGTCCCACGTGGGGCGCCAACGCCATCTTCAACATCACGGCGCAGCGGCGGCTGCGGCTGGCGAGCTACTACAAGCTGCCGGTGGCGCAGACGGAGACGGAGAACTGCGTGGCGCACAACGGCTCGCTGATTCCCGTGCCGGGGCGCGACATCATGGTGCAGGCGTGGTATCAGGGTGGCATCTCGGTCTTCGACTTCACCAACCCCGCGAAGCCGGTGGAGATCGCCTTCTTCGACCGCGGCCCCATGAGCAGCAGCGAGGTGGTGGTGGGCGGCTACTGGAGCGCGTACTGGCACAACGGCCACATCTACGGCTCGGAGATCGGCCGCGGGCTGGACGTGTTCGAGCTGCGCCCCAGCGAGCACCTGACGCAGAACGAGATCGACGCCGCGAAGCTGGTGCGCGAGGAGACCTTCAACCCGCAGCTCCAGACGCGCATCGAGTGGCCCGCCAGCTTCGTGGTGGCGCGCGCCTACCTGGACCAGATCAAGCGCAGCAACGGCCTCACCCGCGCCCGCTCCACGGCGGTGGCGAGCGAGCTGGCCCGGGCGGAGCGGCTCGGCGGCGCGGCGCGTCGCACGGCGCTCAACACGCTCGCGGCGCAGCTCACCCGCGACGCGGCCCGCTCCAGCGACGGCGCGCGCGTGCGGATGCTGGCCTCGACCGTGCGCGACATCGCGGCGGGGCGGAACCAGGCTTCGGCGGCGGACTGACGCGGGCCAGGCCCTGAAAAGGACGCACGAAACGAAGCCCCTCCACCGCATCCCGGTGGAGGGGCTTCGTGCGTTCGGAAAACGTAAGTCTTGCGCACTCTCCCATCTGCAACGCAAACTGTAACGCCTCCCCCGTTATCTCCCGCGCCTCCATCCGGATGGCCCGCTTGATCGAGACTCAGCTTCAATCCCCAGCAGAGGTTTTCTACGAGCGCTTCTGCGCCATAGTCCCGCAGTCGGGACGGGTGGCTCCGCTGCGCCACGACTCGGACAGCTACAGCCCCATCTTCAGGGCGCTGGAGGCTGCCGAGACGCGGGCGCTGCGCTACGCCCGCAACGCGCTGGGCCTCCCCGGCTACCAGGCGATCGGGATGGTGGCGCGGATGGGCGCCGAGCTGGCGCGCTGGTCGCGCGACGACGGCATGGACCGCTCCGCGCTCCGCAAGCGGCTGCAGGAGGCGGCGGAGTACGGCGTGCCGGGACCGCTCTCGCCGCACTGGCACCGGCTGGGCCTGCTGGTGGCCGCGGCGATGCAGCCCCACCCCCTCCTGCGCGACCTCTCCTGCGCGCCCACCGTGGTGTACGACGAAAGCGGCATCCGCGCCCAGTGCGGGGATGCCGAGGCGGTGGTGCGCGGTGCCCACTGGTACCTGCCCGTGGAGGAGGACCACGCCCGGCTCGTGGCGCTGCAGCTGGCGCTCGCGCTGCGGGAGCAGCTGGACGAGGGGATGGCGTAGGGCCCTCACCCCCAGCGTCGCTCCGCGACGCTTCCCCCTCCCCCCAAACTGCCTGGGGGAGGGGGTTTTAGCGTGGGTTGGTGCCGGGTGCGCGGATAAATGCGCGGGGGAGGGCACGGGCAGCCACGTGGGGCGGCCCCTACGGGTGTCGGTGCGCTGAGCGGGGGTCACGGT
>DASVVI010000824.1:0-7035 GCA_036386635.1 Longimicrobium sp. | reverse complement strand
TTCGAGGAAGGACAGCCCCCGTCACCCGGCCTGGTGACCATCCGCGTCCCCACCGAGTCCCTGCTGATGGAGGCGGCGCGGCGGATCGACGAGTGGAGCACGCTGGAGTCCAAGATCCCGCACATGGAGGTGGTCCCCGCGCTGGTGCACGAGCCGGGCGACGACGCCGTGCTGGACCTGCACCCCGCCGAGTGGGAGGTGCTCGCCGAGATCGACGGCCAGCGCAGCCTCAAGACGATCTCCGGGGCGCTGGGGCGCGGCGACTTCGAGGTGGCCAAGATCGTGTGGGGCCTCGTCTCCACCGGCGTGGTGGACATCCTGGAGGAAGCCCCCGCCGAGACGCCGGTCATGGCCTGGGAGCGCCCGCTGCGCGACGCCATGGCCGAGGCCGACCGCCTGCTCAACGAAGGCCAGCCCGACGCGGCGCGGCGCCTCCTGGACGACCTGACGCGAGCCAACCCCGAGCGCGCGGAGGTGTGGACGCTGCTGGCGCGGGCGCAGCGGCGCGTGGGGCGCTGGCCAGAGGCGGTGCTGACGCTGAGCCGCGCGGCCTCGCTGGACCCGCTCTCGGCGCCTGTGCACTACCACCTGGGCTTCGCCGCGGCGCACACGGGCGACCTGCGCCGCGCCCGCGACGCCTGGAGCACCTACCTGCGCCTGGAGGATGGCGATGTCGCCCGCCGCGGCCAGGCCGAGCGCGCCCGCGACGCCGCCGACGTGCTCCTCGCCGCCCTCGACGAGGAGGCCGCATGACCGCATCGCCCGCGCAGGTGAAGCAGTGGACGGACGAACTGGCGGCCGACCCCGCATCGACCGCCTTCATCCCGCTGGCGCGCGCGTACCGCGACTCGGGGAAGCGCGAGGCGGCGCTGCGGCTGGTGCTTCGCGGCCTGGAGCGCCACCCGCACCACGTGGACGCGCACCACCTCCTCGGCCTCCTCTACCGCGACGCCGGCGACAACGTCCGGGCCGCGGACGAGTGGGGGATCGCGCTGGCCCTCGCGCCGGAGCACCCGGGCGCGCGCCGCGAGATGGGCCTCGCCGCCTTCGCCCGCGGCGACTGGGCATCGGCGGTGAAGCACCTGGAGCAGGCGCAGGCCAACGACGTCATGGACCAGGAAGTGCGCGCCGCCCTGGAGTCCGCCTGGCAGCGCTCCCGCGTCGCCGCCCGCGCGGCGCCCCCATCGAACGCACCCGCGCCCGCCGCCGAAGCGCCTCGCGCCGAGCCGTGGGACGGCGGCCGCATCTTCGACGCGCTGGCCGCGGAGCTGGGCTCGCTTTCGCAGGAGCGCGGCATCGTGGGCGCGGTGATGCTGGACGCGCAGGGATTCGTGGTCGCGGGGCGGATCGGCGCGGAGCGCGACCGCGCGGGGGAGATCTCCGCCGTCCTCTCGGGCGCATCCAGCGAGGCGGAGCGCGCCGTACGCCATCTGAAGCTGGGTGCCTGGAAGGGAATCCTGGTGGAGACGCCGCAGGCCGTCGTCCGCCTCGCCCCCACCGGTGACGGCGGCATGGTGGCGGTGGCCGGGCGGCGCGACGTGCCGATGGGGTGGGTGCTGCGGGTGGCGGCGCGGGCGCGCGAGTCGGCGGAGCGCTTCCTGGCGGCCATGGGAGGCGCGCGGTGAGCGGCTACCGGGAGCTCCTGGACCGCGTCAACCGCGTCACCGGCGTGCGCGGCTCCATGGTCGTCGCCGTGGAGGACGGGCTCGTGGTCGCCGAGGAGCTGATGCTGGGCGTGCCCGGCGACGCGGTGGCCGCGCTGGTGGCCTCCATCTTCCGCCGGGCCCGCCGCTCCATGTCCGCCGCCGACTTCGGCGACGCCGCGTTCGTGCAGGTGGATGGCGAGGACGGCCTCCTCTTCGCCGCCGCGCCGCCGCAGCTGGGCGACCTGCTGCTGGTGGTGGTGGCGGAGAGCTGGGTGAACGTGGGGCTGGTACGTCTTGAGGCGGCGCGCGTGGTGGAGGCGCTGGGCGGATGAGGCGCGCCGACCTCGCGCAGTTCTCGGAAGCGCTCGCCGGTCCGGTGGAGCGGTTCGCGCGCGAGGCGGGGCTGCGCCTGGTGCTCCTCATCAACCGCAGCGGCCAGGTCCTCGCCCAGCGCGGCTTCGCCCGTGCGCTGGACGTGATGGGCGTCGCGTCCCTGGGCGCCGGCATCCACGCGTCGAGTCAGGCGCTCGCGGAGCTGATCGGCGAGCAGGGCTTCCGCCATCTGCACCAGGGCGGCACGGCGTCGCAGGTGTTCATCGGCCCCTTTCGCACCCCCGCCGAGGACCTGATCGCCATCGCCGTCTTCAGCGAGGACTCCTCCATCGGCCTCGTCCAGCTCTTCTTCGCCGCCTTCGTGGCCGAAGTGGCCGCGCTCCCCGGCTGGAACGAAGCGCGCCCCACGACGGACGCACGCGCGTTCGAAAAGGATCTGGAGGCGGGGCTGGAAAATGTTTTCGGAACATGAAACAGAAGTGCCAAGTGCCTAGTGCCAAGTGCCTAGTCGCGCGTTTGCAGTCACTCGGCACTAGGCACTCGGCACTGGGCACTCTGGCCCGAACGTTGGTACTTCCCACACCATTCGAATGAGCCTCGTCAACTACTCCACCCGCGAGATCACCTCCAAGATCGTGTACTACGGTCCGGGGCGCTCGGGGAAGACGACGAACCTCCAGTACATCCACGGCCAGGTGCCGGAGGACCGGCGCGGGCGCATGATGTCGCTGGCCACCGAGACGGACCGCACCCTCTTCTTCGACTTCCTCCCGCTCGACCTGGGGACGATCTCGGGGTTCCAGACGCGGTTCCAGCTCTACACGGTCCCCGGCCAGGTGTACTACGACGCCACCCGCAAGCTCGTGCTGCAGGGTGCCGACGGCGTCGTCTTCGTGGCCGATTCGCAGCGCGCCCAGCGCGACGAGAACGTCGAGAGCTTCCGCAACCTCCAGGTGAACCTGCTGGAGCAGGGCGTCGACCCGCGCACGATCCCCATCGTCCTGCAGTACAACAAGCGCGACCTCCCCGACATCATGTCGCTGGACGCCCTGGACGACCTCCTGAACTACCGCGACCTCCCGCGCTTCGAAGCCCGCGCCCTCTCCGGCGCCGGCGTCTTCGACACCCTCCGCGGCATCAGCTCCGAGGTGTTGAAGCGCCTCGCGCAGCGCTTCGGGCGCGCGGTGTCGGCGGGGTGAGGAGGGCCCTCACCCCCGGCTCGTTACACTCGCCTGCCCCCTCTCCCGATAACAGGAGAGGGCTCCGCCCTCTGTTGTCGAGAGAGGGGGCGTATGTCATTGCAGGGCGCGCAGATGGGTGCGGCGCGAAGGGCCCCTCCCCCCGGTCCCCTCCCCCGCCTGCGGGGGCGCAGGGCGGGTGAGGGGGAGAACACCGCGCGCTGGGCCGATGCCCCGTAGGGGCGCGATTCATCGCGCCCGTGCCCGCCGCCGCACCGTCGGCTGCACCGGTACACCGGCCATCGGTAGGGGCAGACCTGCGTGTCTGCCCACCCTCGCCGCGCCTCGCCCCCCGCACCGCGCACCGATGCCGTAGGGGCCGCCCCACGTGGCTGCCCGTGCCCGCCGCCGCGCCGAACCCTGCCGACGCGGCCCATGCCCGCCACCGCCCCTCCCCCAGGCAGTTTTGGGGGAGGGGCCGCGAGGAACGAGCGGGGGAGGGGCCCCACTCGGCCCCCGCCCCTGCCGTTCGCCCCCCCGATCCCCTATCTTCCTAACCCGACCCCGCGACCAACCCCCACCGGACGGCCGGACTGCAACCCGCGATGAAGTTCGAGCAGGACCCCCGCTTCACCTTCGACACCTTTGTGGTCGGCCCGGGCAACCGGATGGCCGCGGCCGCCGCGCGCCACGTGGCCGAATCGCCGGGCACCAGCTACAACCCGCTCTGGGTGTACGGCGCACCGGGCACCGGCAAGAGCCACCGGCTGCGCGCCGTCGCCGCTCTCGCCAGCGCCGTGCGGCCGGAGCTGCGCGTCGTCGTCGAAACCGCCGAAGGGTTCGCCTCCCGCCTCTCCACCGCGATTGCGGCGGGGGGGCTGGAGGCGTTCCGCGACGGAGTGCTGGACGCGGGACTCCTGGTGATCGACGACGCGGAGGGGCTCGCGGGGAAGGTGCGCACGCAGGAGGAGCTCGCGTCGCTCTGGGAGGAGATCCTGCGCCACAAGGTGCAGATGGTCTTCGCCGCCACGCTGTCCCTGGGCGAAGTGCCGGACGTGGACGAGGCGTTCCGCGCCAAGCTGGCGGACGGGCTGGTGGTGGACGTATCGCCGCCGGAGCCGGAGACGCTGCGCGAGCTGGCGCGGCGGCGCGCGGCGGGGCAGGGAGTGGCGCTGGAGAACGGGGTGGACGAGGTGCTCGCGCGCCTCCCCCTGCGCGGCGCGCACGAGCTGCACGCCACCGTCGACCGCATCGCGGCGGTGCAGGCGGAGCGGGGCGCGCCCGTCTCCGCGGACGAAGTGCCGTCCATCGTCGAGGGGAGCGCGGCGCCCAACGACGAGTTCAGCGCCTTCCTCAGCGACATCACCTTCACGGTGGGCCAGCTCGTGGAGGAGGCGCCGTGGCGCAAGCGGCTCGCGGAGGCCATCCTGCGCTGGGAGGGCGAGGGGATCCGCACCCGCCGCCTGGAGTCCGCGCTGGACGCCGACGCCGCGCCGGACGTGGACGCGGTGCTCGCCGGCTTCGCGGCCGACGTGGCGAGGCTGCGCGCCGTCCGCGACCAGCTCGCCACGCTGGACGAGAAGGCCGCCGACTCCCCCGTGCTCGCCGATCCGGACCGCGTGGGCGAGGCGGAGGCGATGCTCCTCTCCGCCCGCGCCGCCGCCGAGCGCAAGAAGGCGCAGGAGCCCGCCGCGCCCCCCGTGGACCGCTGGTACTTCACCAACGCCGAAAAGGTGGCGTGGGGCTGGGTCTCGCTCGACGACCGCCTGATCGAGGAGCTCGGCTGACATGGCGATCAAGGGCAACCTCCGCGAAGCCTCGCTCCCCGACGTCCTCCAGCTCCTGAGCATGGGGCAGAAGACGGGGTGCCTGTCGCTCACGGACCGCTCCAACTTCGGCTACATCTACTTCGAGCGCGGGCGCATCAGCTACGCCTCCATCGTCAACCGGCGCGACCGGCTGGGCGACCTGCTGGTGAAGAACGGGTTGCTGGACGCCAAGGACCTCTTCGCCGCCATCGACGACCAGGCGAAGTCGCCGGGCGAGCGGCTGGGCGAGATCCTGATCCGCCGCGGCTCCATCACGCGCGACCAGATGGAGCACTACATCCGCATCCAGATCGAGGAGGCGGTCTACTTCCTCTTCACCTGGACGCAGGGATCCTTCTACTTCGAGGCGGACCAGCGCCCGGAAGAGGGCTCCTTCCAGGTGTCGATCAACCCGGAGAACCTCCTGCTGGAGGGGGCACGGCGGATCGACGAGTGGAGCCTCATCGAAAAAAAGATCCCGTCGCTCGACCTTGTGTTCGAGACGGACCGCACCAAGCCGATGGAGGGGCTGGAGCTCTCCGAGGACCAGCGGAAGATCATCCCGCTGATGGACGGCAAGCGCACCGTGCAGGAGCTGATCGAGGAGAGCGGGATGGTGGAGTTCGACGTGGGGAAGGCCCTCTTCGGGCTCATCCAGGCCGGCTTCGCGCACCCGGTGGGGCGCCGCTCCGTCGTCGAGCAGAAGGAGGTGCCGCAGGCGCGCATCGACGAGCACCGCAACCTGGGCATCGCCTTCTACCGCACGGGAATGTACGACGAGTCCACGCGCGAGTTCAGGCGCGTGGCGGAGCTGCAGCCCGGCAACGTGGACTCGCGCTTCCACCTGGCGCTGATCGGCCTGCGCAAGGGCGACGACCGGATGGCGCTCCGCTTCTTCAAGGAGACCACCGAGATGGCGGGCGCGCGCGCGCCCGTGCTGCACGGGATGTCGCTCGCGCTCGAGCGGCTTGGGCGCCTTCCCGACGCGCGCTTCGCATCCGACGAGGCGGCGCGCCTGGCCCCGCAGCGCCCGCAGGTGCAGCTCTCGCGCGCCATCCTCCTGCTCAAGCAGGGCGAGGCGCACGAGGCCGCCGCGGCGTTCGCGCGCTTCCGCGAGGGCTTCACCGGGCCGCGCCTTCCCGCCGCCTACTTCGCCTTCGCCGTCCTGGCCGAGGCCGCATCCGGCCGCGCCGACGCCGCGCTCAAGCTGGGCGAGGAGGGGATCAAGCTGCACGCGCACTCCGCCCCGCTGCACCTGCACTTGGGCGTGGTGCGCGAGCGACGCGGCGAGTGGGAAGCCGCCGAAGCCATGTACCGCCGCGCCGTCGAGGAAGACGGCGACCTTCCGCAGGCGCACAAGGCCCTCGGCGACGCCCTCTACCGCCGCGGCGCGTACGACGACGCCGCCGAATCCTACGGCCGTGCCCTCCAGATCAACCCCGCCCTGGGCGACGACGTCTACTTCCGCCTCGGCAACATCCACTACAAGAAGATGGAGCGCGCCGAAGCCGTGAAGCTGTGGCGCCGCGCCCTGGAGCTGAACCCGCAGAACACCGTGGTGCGCACCAACCTCGAGCTGGTGGAGAGGGTGCTGGGCTGAGCGGCGGCTGCGTCGTTATGCAGCCTGACGATGCGGCGCCCCTTTCATGGGATGGACGAGCAGGCCCGCCGAGCACACCGCGGGCCTGCTTGCGTTCGGGCGAGCTTGACGCACCGTCCACAATGTGCCTAATTCCACCGTCGGTATGCACTACCATGTTAAGACATAACGTGGTGGACGTCGCTCACCACGGGAAGATCGTGCCTCTTCAACCCACCCGTCCCGCCAGTGTCTTGATGATGCTGAGCCTGGCAGTGTCCGCCTGTCAAGACATTCCCACCGTTGTTCATCCCGCCAAATCCGGGGAGTTGGCGCCGAATCGAAACGTATCTGGCAACGCTGAAAGCGCCTCGCGCTACACCTGCAACTTGAGCACTCGGGATGTGGACGGGCAGTACCCCTTTGCGTACCGCACTGTGGCGATGAGCTTCCCCAAACCCGCACTCAGTGAGAACGGCGAGACTGTGCTT
>DASVVI010000823.1:0-1822 GCA_036386635.1 Longimicrobium sp. | reverse complement strand
CATCGCCAGTTCGCTATACACTTGCGCGACAACCTACCGCGCCCCGCGCCTCACATCAATTCTACCCCGCCCGCCAGCTTCGGAGGGCCCGCCCACTCCACTCCCCTTGCGCTTCTACAAGAGAGTTCGCATCCTATACGCGACCTCTACGGGGATGCCATGACTGACAACCGAATCGACCTGCCGCAGGGGACGCTCGATCTGCTCATCCTGAAGGCCATCTCCATCGAGCCGATGCACGGGTGGGCGATTTCGGAGCGGATACGGCAGGTGTCGAGGGAGGCGCTGCAGGTGCCGCAGGGGTCGCTCTATCCCGCGCTGCACCGGCTGGAGCGGCGCGGGTGGATTGCCGCCGCGTGGGGCACCTCGGAGAACAATCGCAAGGCCAAGTTCTACGAGCTCACGCGCTCCGGCCGCAGGCAGCTGGACGCCGAGGCGCATGCGTGGGCGCGGCTCACGAGCGCCGTGTCGCTGGTCCTCGAGATGGGCTGACCGGGATGCTGAGCGAGATCTGGAGCGACGTGCGCTACCGGATGCGCGCGCTGCTGGACCGCGACCGGCTCGAGCGCGAGCTGGACGCGGAGCTGCACTTCCACATCGAGCGCGAGGCCGAGCGGCACGAGCGCGCCGGGCTCTCGCGCCAGGACGCGCTGCGGCGCGCGCGCGCCGAGTTCGGGCACCTGGACCGCGTAAAGGAAGCGAGCCGCCGCGCGCGCGGCACCACGGCGCTGGAGTCGCTGCTGCACGACCTGCGCGTGGCGGCGCGGCGGCTGCGGCGGGCGCCTGGCTTCGTCGTCGCCGCGGTGCTGGTGCTGGCGCTCGGAATCGGCGCGACGACGGCGGCATTCAGCCTGGTGGATGCCGTGCTCCTCAAGCCGCTGCCGTACCCGGAATCGGACCGGCTCGTGCGGCTCACCCACACGGCAAGCCTGGCCGGCCGTTCGACCGTCGATCAGTCCGACGCCACGGTGATGCTGTCCCAGCGGCACGCGGCCGCGTTCGACGGCATCGCCGCGTGGTGGGCGGACAACGTGGACGCCAACATCGAGCCCTCCGCACCCGGGGAGATGCCGGGGCGTGCCCGCATCGCGCGGGTGACGGCGAACCTCCTCGATGTGCTCGGGGTGCGGCCGGCGCTGGGGAGGGGGGGCTTCCGGCCGGGCGAGGACCGGGAGGGCGCGGCGCGCGTCGTCCTGCTCTCGGACCGGCTCTGGCGCGAGCGGTACCACGGCGACCGCGGGGTGATCGGGCGGCGGATTCTCGTCAACGAGGTGCCGCGCACCATCGTCGGGGTCATGCCCCCGCGCTTCGCGTACCCGGCGAACGGCGTGGACCTGTGGATCCCCCTCACCCTCGATCCCACCGCCACCGAGGCGGCGCGCTTCCGGTTCGTGGGCGTGGGGCGGTTGCGCGACGGCGTCTCCGCGGCCGGCGCGCGCGCCGATCTGGCCCGCGTGCTCGCGCTGCTCCCGGAAGAGTTCCCGGGCGACCCCGCCGCGGGCGTCCTGGCGCAGGCGCACGTCGTGCCGCGGGTGGAGTCGCTTCGCGACGCAATCGTGGGACGCGCGGCGGGGCTCGTATGGATGCTGCTGGCGAGCGTGCTGCTCGTGCTCGTGGTGGCGTGCGCGAACGTGGCGGGGCTCTTCCTGGTGCGCGCCGAGCACGCGCAGGTGGAGCTGGCGGTGCGCGGCGCGCTGGGTGCGCCCGCGCGCAGCCTGATGACGCAAGCGCTGGCGGAGTCGCTGCTGCTCAGTGCCGTCGGCGGTGCGCTCGGCTCGCTGCTCGCCGCCGTCGGGCTGCGGGCGGCGGTTCGGGCGGGAGG
>DASVVI010000822.1:0-15948 GCA_036386635.1 Longimicrobium sp. | reverse complement strand
CGGCGGCCTGGTGGTGGCGATGGGGACGCCGGAGGACGTGGCGCGCGTGCCGGAAAGCGTCACCGGGCGCTACCTGGTGCCGCTGCTGGAGAGGGTCGGCGCGGGCGCGGCCTGAAACGGCGGGGCTCACGCGGAGGCGCGGAGACGCGGAAGAGGGCTTCAGGGCCTCTCCGCGGCTCCGCGCCTTTCTAGCTGGTTGCAGATTGGGAGTGCCGCCGTCGAGTGCTGCATGGTGGGGCGCCCCCGCACCACAATGGTGCGGGAGCCGGAACGTACAATATTCGTAAGTGTCTGCACGAGCGGAACTTATGATGAAAACAGATGTGGCACCGGCCGTGCTTTGTGGGGGGCCGTCCATCGACGGTGTAGTGCGAGCGACCGCCCGTTTCCGGTGCGGCGCGCGCGGATACACACTCCCTCATAAGAGGTCGTTCCCATGAAGCGCAGCCTGGCCCTCCTCCCGTTCCTCACCCTCGCCGCCTGCTCGGACGGCTCCGACGTGGTCACCAGCGCCCGTGCCCCCGAGGCGCCGGTGCTCGCGGCCTCCGCCGGCAAGAGCATCGAGGGGTCGTACATGGTGGTACTCAACGAGGGGGCCGACGCCCGCTCGGTCGCGGCGGTGGCCGGGGTCAGCCCGCGCTATGTCTACAGCGCCGCGCTCAACGGCTTCGCGGGGACGCTGAACGCGGGGCAGCTCAACGCGCTCCAGCACAACCCGAACGTCCGCTACATCGAGCAGGACGGCATCGCGACCGCCAGCACCACACAGACGGGCGCCACCTGGGGGATCGACCGCACGGACCAGCGCGCGCTGCCGCTCAGCACCACGTACAGCTACACCAACACCGGCCTGGGCGTCACGGCGTACATCATCGACACCGGCATCGACATGGGGCACTCCGAGTTCGGCGGGCGCGCGATCGCCGGCTTCGACGCCTTTACGGACGGCCAGAACAGCAACGACTGCAACGGGCACGGCACGCACGTGTCCGGCACGGTGGGCGGCGCCAACTACGGCATCGCCAAGGGCGTGACGCTGGTGGCGGTGCGCGTGCTGGACTGCGGCGGCTCCGGCGCGTGGAGCGGCGTGGTGGCGGGGATCGACTGGGCGACGGCCAACCACGTCGCGGGCACGCCCGCCACGGCCAACATGTCGCTCGGCGGCGGGGCCAGCACGGTGGTGGACGACGCGGTGAAGCGGCTGATCGCCGACGGCGTGGCGACCGCGGTTGCGGCCGGCAACGGCAACTTCCTGGGGATGGCGCAGAACGCCTGCAACTACTCGCCGGCCCGCGTGCCGGAGGCGATCACCATCGGCGCCACCACCAACACGGACACCAAGGCTTCGTACAGCAACTACGGCTCCTGCGTGGACTTCTTTGCGCCGGGCTCGGGGATCACGTCGTCGTGGATCGGCGCCGGGAACACGGAGACCAACACCATCAGCGGCACGTCGATGGCGACGCCGCACGTGGTGGGTGTGGCCGCGCTGTACCTGCAGAGCAACCCGCTCTCCACGCCGCAGCAGGTGCGTGACGCGCTGTTCGCCGCCACCACCAAGAGCGTGGTGAAGAGCGCCAACACCACCAACAACCACCTGCTGTTCTCGGCGTACTGATACCGTTTCTCACGAACCTGTGCATGGGGGGAAATGGTCTCACGCGAAGGCGCAAAGAAAGTATTTCCGTGTCTTTCCTTCGCGTCTTCGCGCCTTTGCGTGACATCATGGTCCTTGGGGGATTGCACAGAACTTCTGTAGAGACGCTCTGAGCCGGCGGGGGACTCCCGCGCATCGCTGGACGAACTGACGACAAACGCGCCCCGGAATTGCTTCCTGGGCGCGTTTTCGTAACCGCTTTGGTTATCTGCCTGGACGCGGGTTCAGCCCGCGGGTTGCTCTTCCTCTTCCGAGTTGAAGCGGCGGCCGCGAAGGAGGGTAATCGTGGTTCCCTCGATCTTGTAGAACACCTTGAGCCCGGGATGACCTTCCGTGGACTCAAAGGTCAGGATGCGCATCGTGGTGTCCTGCGTCGGCCGCCCCGCCTCGGGGTTGGTTCTGAGAACGAACTGGGCCGTCCGTATCTTGCCGGTCCAGTCGTAGCCCGCCGGCTCGATCGCCCGCAAGCTCGCCAGAAAGGGCGGATAGTCGGCGATGACCGTGAACGGAGGCATCTTACGCCGTGTAGGCGGCGTACTCTCGCCCGAGCTCCATGGCCAGGGCCAGGTCCTCTTCGGTGGGCTCGCGATCGGAGAGAAGCGCCATGTCGTACGGGATCGTCTCCTTGTACTCCGCGAGCTTCCACCCGTCGAACTCGTGCGAGATCTCGCTCACCTGCCGCGCGCTCAACCCCCAGAACAGCGAGATCACGGAGTCCACCATCGCGATCTCTTCGCCATTGAATCCGGTGAGGTCCGCGGCGCGCAGCGCGATGGGACGCTCCTGCCGCATGGTGCCGTACGGCACCTGGCGCACGATCAGCTCCCGCGCGGAAACCAGCTGGTTCCGCACCGGAACCAGCCGGCGTGGAGCGGGTCCCTGGTTCAGCTTCATGTACTCCTGTCCCGTGATCGGCCTTCCATGCTTCGCGTAGTGAAGGAAGTCCGCGTAGAACAGGATCTTGTTGAGCTTGATGGCCCCGTACGGCGGGTCGAGCTGAGACCTGTCCGAGATGTAGAGGATCAGCTCGGCCATCTTTTCATCGTCGGTCATCGACGTTCACCCTCCGTCCGTGGGACGCGAGTCCGTTGGGAACGCTGCGCCTGGCGATTCGCGGGTTCAGAGTTTAACGCGAAAGCCATGCACAGTCAAGAAGATTTTCGGTTCATCTTCGGTGCGGTCGCACGAGAAAAGAGGCCCGGGCGCTGAGCGCCCGGGCCTCTTTCGTTCAGGGGCTTTCCGCTTAGTGGCGGATGCCCTGCTGGTTGTGCCACTGGTCGTGCTCGGCCTTGCAGGCGGCGGCGACGCGGATGCGGCCGCTGATGCCACCCGCCTGGGCGGCGCGGTCGCGGCACTGCTGGTCGTGCCAGCGGTGGAATTCCGCGTGGCGCGCCTCGTACGAGCCGTTGTTGCTGGAGCCGTAGCTGCCGTTGGTGCCGTTGGTGCCGTAGCTGCCGTTGGTGCGGTTGCGGTCGTCGTACACGCGGCCGTCGCTCAGGATCACGCGGCCGTTGCGGTCGCGCAGCACGCCGCTGCGGTCACGCCACACGCGGTCCAGGTCGCCGCGGTAGCCGCAGTTGCGGGCGGTGTTGTGCGGGTTGCCGCGCCCCTGGCACCAGCCGCGCGGCACGGCGCGGCCCTCACGCCGCTCGAAGCGGGTCTCGTCGCGGCGGTCGCGGTCGTAGCGGTCGTCGTCGCGGTCGCGGCGGGCTTCCTGGCGCGGGCGGTCGTCGTCGTGCTTGCCGTTGCCGTGGCCGTGCCCCTTCCCCTGCGCGAACGACGGCGAAGCCGTGAGGATGGCGGCCAGCGCCACGAAGGCCGAGAGGTTCAGCTTGCTGCTCTTCATCTTGATGCTCCGGTTCGGGATCGGTCCACCACTCGGCCCGGTGTAAGGCAAGCGCGATGCCAAACGCCCGCCAACCAGCGTAATCGCAAATAGTTAAGCAGAATCATGCTTTTACCCCCAACTGCACCATCCCTCCCCCGCACCCCTGTCCGCCCGGGGGGACGGCTCCGTCCCGCCGCGGAGGACACCAGTTCGCCCTTGCCGCGCGTGCGGCGCGCCTGCTAAATCTTCGCCGGTTCAGACAATCCGGCTCCGCGCCGGTCCCGCGGCCCATCATAGAGGCCGCACCTGTTCGCTTCTCGTCAGAAGGAGTGGATGCGATGAAACGTGCCCTGTCCGCGCTCGTCCTGGTGACGGCCGCGGGGTGCGCGACCGGCCGGGCGGCCCAGCAGCCCGGCCCGAAAGCGCAGACGCCAGCCCCCCGGCCCCCCGAGGCCTATCCCTCCACCTACCGCCCCCTGCCCTCCACCCCCACCCTGCTGCGCGGCGGCACGGTGATGACGGCGGCCGGCCAGGTGATTCCCAACGGCCAGGTGCTGATGGTGGATGGCCGCATCGCGGCGGTGGGCGCAACGGTGAATGCCCCCGCCAACGCGACGGTGGTGGACGCGACGGGGCGCTGGATCACTCCCGGCGTCATCGACACGCACTCGCACCTGGGCGTCTACGCCTCGCCCGGCGTGCAGGCCCATTCCGACGGCAACGAGGCGACGCAGCCCAACACCGCCGAGGTGTGGGCGGAGCACTCGGTGTGGCCGCAGGACCCCGGCTTCATCCGGGCGCTGGAGGGCGGGGTCACGACCATGCAGATCCTCCCCGGCTCGGCCAACCTGTTCGGCGGGCGGAGCGTGACGCTCAAGAACGTGCCCTCGCGCACGGTGCAGGGGATGAAGTTTCCCGGCGCGCCGTACGGGCTGAAGATGGCGTGCGGCGAGAACCCCAAGCGCGTGTACGGCCAGCGCGGCGGCCCCGCCACCCGCATGGGGAACATGGCCGGCTACCGCGCCGCCTGGATCCGCGCGGCCGAGTACCGCCGCAAGACGGACGCGGAGGCGCGCCAGGGCACCGCGTCGGGCAGCGGCGCGGCGGAGGGGCGGCAGGGCTCGGCACCGGGCGGGCCCGCGGGCGGCACCACGCGCGACCTGGAGCTGGAGACGCTGGCCGGCGTGCTGCGCGGCGAGATCCTGGTGCACAACCACTGCTACCGCGCCGACGAGATGGCGCAGATGATCGACCTGGCGCGCGAGTTCGGCTACCGCATCCGCTCCTTCCACCACGGCGTGGAGGCGTACAAGGTGCGCGACCTGATGGCGCGCGACAGCATCAGCGGCTCGCTGTGGGCGGACTGGGGCGGCTTCAAGATGGAGGCGCTGGACTTCAACCGCGCCAACATCGCCATGCTCCACCAGGCGGGCGGCATCGCCATCGTCCACTCGGACGACCCCACGGGGATCCAGAAGCTGAACCAGGAAGCGGCGAAGGCGATGCAGGCCGGCCGCGCCGCGGGAATCGAGGTCTCGGAGAACGACGCGTTGCGCTGGATCACCTACAACGCCGCCTGGGCGCTCGGCATCCACGACCGGGTCGGCACGCTGGAGACGGGGAAGAACGCCGACGTGGTGATCTGGAGCCACAACCCGTTCAGCGTCTACGCGCGGGCGGACCAGGTGTACATCGACGGTGCGCTGATCTTCGACCGCATGAACCGGAACCGCCAGCCGCGGACCGACTTCGAGGTGGGTCTCTTTCCGGCGGAGGCCGTACGATGAACCGCATCCTTCTCAGCGCGGCGGCGCTCAGCTTCGCCGCCTCCGGGGCCGCGGCCCAGACCGTCGCCATCGTGGGCGGCGACGTGTACATGGCGGACGGCACGCCCATCCGCGGCGGGACGGTCGTCATCCAGAACGGGCGCATCAGCGCGGTGGGGGCGAACGTCGCCATCCCCGCCGGTGCCCGCCGCATCGACGCCCGCGGGAAGTGGGTGACCCCGGGCCTCATCGAGAGCAGCACCACCCTGGGGATCACCGAGGTCGGCTCCATCAACGAGAGCAACGACGCGGAGATCCGCGACGTCACCTCCCGCCGCGACGCGGACGACCAGGTGCAGGCCGCCTTCACCGTGACCGAGGGGCTGAACCCGCGCAGCATGGTGGTTCCCATCGTCCGCATCATGGGCGTCACCACGGCGATCACCCGGCCCTCGGGGAGCCTGATCTCCGGCCAGGGCGCGATGATCGACCTGGCCGGCAACCGGGTGGAGGACATGACGATCGCCTCGCCGCTCGGGATGTACGCCAGCCTGAGCGAGAACGCCCGCGGCACGGTGGGCGGGCCGCGGGCCGCGCTCTCCATGCGCCTGCGCGAGGTGCTGGAGGACGCCCGCGCCTACGCCCGCAACCGGCAGGGCTTCGAGCGCGGCGAGACGCGCGACTTCTCGGTGAGCCGGCTGGACATGGAGGCGCTGCAGCCGGTGCTGGCCGGCCGGGAGCCGCTCGTGGTGGAGGCGCACCGCGCCAGCGACATCCAGCTCGCGCTGCGCATCGCCCGCGAGTACAACCTGCGCCTCATCATCACCGGCGGCACCGAGGCGTGGATGGTGGCGGAGGATCTGGCGCGGGCGCGGGTGCCGGTGCTGGTCAAGGTGCTCAACAACCTGCCCGGCAGCTTCGAATCGCTGGGCGCCACCTACGAGAACGCCGCCCGTCTGCGGCGGGCGGGCGTGCAGATCGCTCTCACCAGCGGCGAAACGTGGCGCGCGTACACCGTCCGCCAGGAAGCCGGCAACGCCGTCGCCTACGGCCTCCCCTGGGCCGAGGCGTTCCGCGCGGTCACCCTGTATCCCGCGCAGATCTGGGGCGTGGCGGACCGCTATGGATCGCTGGAGGTGGGCAAGGTGGCCAACGTGGTGGTGTGGGATGGCGACCCGCTGGAGCTGCTGACCAGCGTGAACCACGTCTTCATCCGCGGCCAGGAGGTCCCCCTCGTCAGCCGCGAGACGCTGCTGCGGGATCGGTACCGCACGCTGGACGAGAACCGGCGGGCTTATCCGTGAACTGCAGGGGTTAGGGATTAGGACTCGAGACTCCGGATTAGGAAAAGAGATCGGCCCGCCGCGAGAGGTTCGCGGCGGGCCGGTTTGCTGTGGGCGGGCTGGGGGAGCAGGAACCCCCTACCCCGGCGGTTGAAACCGCTGCAACAACCGCGGGAAGCCTGCCTTCGCAGGCTCGGGGGCGGCGGGATCGGTGCGGGCGACGGGCGAGATCGGTGGGGGCGGCGGGCATCGGCGCGAACGGCGGGGGGCGGGATCGGTGCGGCAGGCATCGGCGCCGAACGCGGGCGCCGAACACCGGGGGATGAATCCCCCGGCTGGAACCACGCGAAGGCGGCTGAAGCCGGCTCGGGGACACCGGCATCGTTCCCCATTCCCCATTCCCCATTCCCGTCCCTCAGAACAGCGGTTTCTCCTTCGCGTTCGAGCGGGTCAGCGGGACGATGGTGCTGTCGCCGGTGAGGGTCATCTTGACGTTCCACTCCAGCTCCGTGTCGGGGAGGATGTAGCGGGCGTAGATCCAGTACTGGCCCTCCTCGGCGGGGAGAACGGCGCGGCCGGTGGCGTCGGTGGTGTCGATGGCCTCGGAGAGCTCGCGGGCGAGGGCGGCGTTGCGGGCGACTTCGGGGAAGTCCTTGTAGGCGCTGTCCCGCCAGACGGCGCGGGCACGCTGGTTGGCGGCTACCTGCGCGGCGATGGCGCGGCGCTGCGCGTTCCAGCGCGCGACCGCCGTGTCGCCCTTCTGGCGCACCGATGCGGACTCGGCCTGGAGCGCCTGCTGCTGTTGGAGCACTTCCTGCGGAAGGGTGGGCTCGGGATCGTCCGCGGCCTCGGCGAGCGAATCCAGAAGCTCCTCGCGGTCGTAGGGCAGAAGCTGGACGGGGAGGTCCGCGATGGGCTCCCCTCCGGGCGTGAGCGACGCGCGAACCACCACCTTCGGGTCGGTGCTGCACGCCGCGGCGCACGCGAGCAGGGCCAGCACCACGAACTGTCGCTTCATCTCAAGAACGAGCTCCGGAGGTTGGACTGAACATCGGGCGGATGCAACGTACGGATGCCCCCCTGGCGGGGCAAGGAAACGCGCGGCGGCTGGCATCCATCGCCGGCGCGCTCCTGCTGCTGGGCGCGAGCGGGGCCCGGGCGCAGCCGCTCCAGATCCCCAAGCCCACCGGCTACGTCAACGACTTCGCGAACATCATCGACGCGGAGAGCGAGGCGGCCATCACCCGCATCGCCGACGAGGTGCGCCTCAAGTCCGGCGGCGAGATCGTGGTCGTGACCCTGCCCTCTCTGCAGGGGCGCACGCGCGACGAGGTGGGGCTGCAGATCCTGCGCGAGTGGGGGATCGGTAAGCGCGCGCAGGGGGTGGGCGACTCCACGGCCAACACGGGGACGCTGCTGCTGGTGGCGCTGCGCGAGCGGCAGGTGAGGATCGAGTTGGGCTACGGCACCAACGCCTTCATCACCGCCGCGGAGGCGGGGCGCGTCCGCGACGAGGTCATCCTCCCCGCCTTTCGCCAAGGGCAGTTCGGGCCCGGGATCGAGGCGGGTGTGGGGGCGATCGCGCAGCAGTACGCCGGGCGCTTCGGCTTCCAGCTCACGGGCGTGGTCCCGGCGGAGCAGCAGCAGCCCGCCACGCGGACCGGGCGGCGGGGCGGCGGGATGAGCCCCGGCTTCATCTTCATGCTGCTGATCTTCTTCTTCCTCTTCATGCGCGGGCGCGGCGGCGGCGGGGGCGGCGGAAGACGGAGGCGCGGCTACGGCGGGCCCGTCATCATCCCCTTCCCCATCGGCGGCGGGTGGGGCGGAGGCGGCTTCGGCGGGGGCGGCGGATGGGGTGGGGGCGGCTTCGGTGGGTTCGGCGGCGGCGGAGGCGGCGGTGGTGGCGCGGGAGGCGAATGGTGAACCCGACGGCGGAGCGGCACTGATGGCAGATGCGATGGAGCGGGCGAACGCCTTCGCGGCGGAGCTCAAGGACGCCTTCGGCGACGACCTGGTGTCGGTGGTCCTCTACGGATCGGCGGCGCGCGGGGAGTACCGCGAGGGGGTGTCGGACCTCAACGTGCTGGTGCTGCTGCGCGGCACGGGGGCGGCGTCGCTGCGGCGCGGATCGGCGCTGGCGCGGCGCTGGGTGGCGGAGCGCAACCCGCCCCCCATGATCCTGGGCGAGGAGGAGTGGCACCGCTCGGCGGACGTCTTCCCCATCGAGTACTCGGACATCCGCGACGCGCACCTCGTGCTGGCGGGCACCGATCCGGTGCAGGGGATCCAGGTCCAGGCCGAGGACCTGCGCCGGCAGTGCGAGCGCGAGATCAAGGGGAAGCACATCCAGCTCCGCGAGCACTTCATGCTTGCGGCCGGCGAGCCGGCGGAGCTGGGAACGCTGCTGGTGAAGTCGTTTCCCACTTTCCTGGTGCTCTTTCGCACGGTGCTGCGCCTGGCCGGCGACCCGGTGCCGCGCGATCCGGAGGAGACGCTGAGGGCGACGGCGGCGCGGGTGGGGTTCGATCCGGCGCCGCTCCTGGAGATCTGGCGGACGCGGACGGGCGGCGCAAAGCTGACGCCCGCGGCCGACTCGCCGGTCGTGGCGGGGTACCTGGACGCGGTGGAGCGCGTCGCCGTGTGGGTGGACCGGCTCACCAACGGCGTGTAGGACGCTTTTTGCAGATAGAAACGGGCGCGGTGCACGGGCACCGCCCCGACCCGATTTCCTTGAGAGGACGAGATCCGATGCGGCTCGCAAACATTGTGGCAGTGGCGGCGCTGGGTGCGTCGCTTTCGGGGTGCGGCTACAACCGCATCCAGCAGCTGGACGAAACGGTCGAGCAGGCCCGCGCCAACGTCGGCGTGGAGCTGACGGCGCGCAACCAGCTCATCCCCAACATGGTCAAGACCGTGGAAGGCGCGGCGAACTTCGAGCGCGGCACCTTTACGGACGTGGCCAAGGCCCGCAGCGGCCAGGCGGTGGCGCAGGCGCAGCAGGGACTGCAGCAGTCCGCCCAGAAGCTGAACCAGGCGGTGCAGGCCGGCGACGTGGCCGCCATGGCGGCGGCGGACGAGCAGGTGACGCGCCAGATCGGCACCTTCATCAACGTGTCGCGCGAGGCGTACCCGCAGCTCAACGCCACGCAGAGCTTCCGCGGCCTGCAGGACCAGCTCGCCGAGAGCGAGAACCGGATCGCGGTGGCGCGGCGCGACTACAACGGGGCGGTGCGCGAGTACAACACGTACATCCGCCAGTTCCCGCAGGCGATGACCGCCCGCTTCAGCGGCGCGACGCGCAAGGAGCCCTACCGCGAGCCCGCCGGCTCCAACGAGGCCCCCAAGGTGGAGTTCGGCGGGGCCGCGGCACCCGCCGCGCCCCCGGCGCCGTAGCCGTCTTCGTGACTGGATAACAACGGGGCCGCGTCCGATGTGGACGCGGCCCTTTGTGTTCTCCCCCGGTGCGCCGTCGCCGGGGGCTAAAGCCCCCGGCTGGAACCACGCGAAGCCCACTGAAGTGGGCTCGTGCACACCACGGCCGTGCCCCGAAGGCGGGCTTTGGGTCTGATGCCGCGTTCCGCCCAGTCGGCTTTAGCCGCCTTCGCGTCGTTCCAGCCGGGGGATTTATCCCCCGGAACCCGGCCGCCGCACCCATCTCCGCTACCGCGCCGACCCACGCCTCCTCGGAGCCTGCGAAGGCAGGCTTCCCGCGGTTGTTGCAGCGGTTTCAACCGCCGGAGTCACCCCCCTACTCCCGATCCTTCTCGAACGGCCCCAGGTACACCATCACCGGCGCGTCCAGCGAGCGGGCGGCGGCGTGGAGGCGCTCGGCGGTTACGCGCTGCACGGCGGCCAGCGGATCCCCGCGCTCGCCCACCAGCGCACCGCGCGCCAGGGCGTCGGCCCGCGCCTCGGGCGAGTCCAGCTCCAGCAGCCGGCGCCCGCGGAAGCGCCGCGCCCGCTCCGTGAACGCTGCCTCCGAGACCGGCGCGCCCGCGTACCCGGCCACCGCCTCGCGAATGCGCGTGCCCCACGCCTCCGCCTCGCGCGGGGGCACGACCAGGTGGATGCGCAGCTCGCCGCCGCCCGCGTGGCGCACGACCTCCGCGCCCTGATCGTACACGGAGCGGCGGCTGGGGCCGAAGCCGACCTGGTCCAGCACCAGGCTCCCCAGCATGCGGATGGACTCCACGTCCGCGCCGGGGCCGAAGCGGTAGCTGGCGGCGACCCAGGCGGTGATGGCGTTGTACTCCGTGTGCACCGCCGTGTCGCCGCGGGTGGGCGGCGGCACCTCCCCGGCGCGCAGGGCGCCGGGCTCCAGGAACGCCAGCACCCGCGCGTCCACGTCGGCGCGCTCCACGGGGCCGACCACGGCGATCACGGCACGCTCCTGCGAGAAGGCGCGGCGCAGAAAGGCCTCCACCGCGGCGGGCTCGATGCGCCCCACCGTCGCGGCCGTTCCCACGGCTGGGCGCCCCCACGGGTGGTCGCGCCCCCACACGGCCGCGTCCACCTCGCGCTTGAGGGCATCCGCGGGGCTGGTCTCGCGCGCCGTCAGCTCGGCCACCAGGGCGGCGCGCTGGCGGGTGATGGCCGCCGCCTCCAGCGGATCGCGGAAGAGGGCGACCAGCAGCGTGCGCGTGGCCTCGTCCCAGGCGTCGGGCGCGGCGGTCAGCGTCATGGAGACGGCGTCCTTGCCCCCCTCCACGCGCAGCCGCGCCCCCAGCGAATCGAGCACGGAAAGGATCGGCGCGACCACGGAGCGCGCGGCGAGGTACGCGACTCCCTCCTCCCCCTCCGGCTCGTCGGCGGGGCCGGCGGCCAGGAGCACCTCGACGGTCACCACGGGCGTGCCGGGCTCGGAGCGCACCAGAATGCGGTCCTGCGCGAACGCCGGGGCGCACACCAGCGCCGCCGAGACCGCGAGAATGAGGGCGCGCATCAGTTGGGCACCAGACGCTGCGGAGCCACGCTCACGGTTACGGGCGTGCCGCCGCGTGCGCTCTCCAGCGCGGCGCGCACGGAATCGACCGTCACCGCGTCCAGCGCGGCGAAGAAGCGCTGCGCCGCCTCCCCGCCCTCGCCGCGGTCGGCAAAGGCGCCGAGCACTTCGGCCATGCGCTCCGGCGTGCGGCTGTAGAAGAGGAGGTCGCGACGCACCCCGGCCGCGGCGTCGCGCACCGCATCCTCGTCGAGCGCCGTCGCGGTCGCCGCCAGCGCGCCGGCCACGCTGCGCCGCGCCGCCGCCGCCCGCTCCCCCGTGGTCGCGGCGACGATGGCCACCGCGTGCCCGCGGTGCGTCCACCAGTGCTCCACCTCGACGGTGGAGTTGGGCATCGTCCGCCGCAGCCGGCTCCACACCAGCCGCGCGGCCACGGAGAGCGCCGCGGCGTCGGCGTCCGGCGCCGCGACGGCCCACCCGGTCCACGCGCGGCTCGCCTGCGGGGTGTCGGCCGCCAGCGCGGGGGCGGTGTCCACGGGCGTCTCGGGGAGCCGTGCCTCGCCGGCGGCGGGAAGGGAGCGGAGCGCTCGGGCCACCTCGCCCGCATCCACGTTCCCCACCGCGACCACCGAGACGCGCTCCGGCGCGTACATCTCCCGCCACAGCGCGTCCAGCGGCGCCGACTCCAGCCGCGCCGCGGAGGCCGGAGTGCCGGCCGCGGGAAGCTCCTGCGGAAAGATCCCCTGCCGCAACGCCGCGCGCACGTACGACGCGGCCGTCTCGCGCTCCGCCGCCCGTTCCTGCGAAAGCGCGTTCAGCGCCAGCAGCATCTCGCCCGGCCCCGGCTGCGGCGCGCGCAGTGCGCTCCGCAGCACCCCCGCCAGGTACCCGAGCTCCGAAGCGGGCCCCATCACCGCGTAAACCAGCGCATCCGAGGTACGAGACGCCTGCACGCGTGCGCCCACCCGCGCCGCCTGCTCCTCCATGGAGACAAGATGGAGGTGCTGGATCAGGTGCCCGGCCCCCGCGAACCCGCGCGGGTCGTCCGCCAGCACCGATAGCCGCAGCGCCACCAGCGGCAGCGCCGGCTGCCGGTGCACCGTAACCGCCGGCCCTTCCTGCGGCATCGGGGGCGAAGTGGTATCCGCGGCCAGCGCGGCGAGGAGTAAAAGGTTCAGCATCGAAGCCAGGTATTGGAAAAACGGAAGTGCTAAGTCCTAAGTGCCAAGTGCTGGGTAAAAAACGCACTCACGCACTAACGCACTCACGCACCGCTGTTCAGGACTTGGCACTTAGCACTTAGGACTTCCCCAAACTGCCCCCCGACCCCCACAAACAGCAAGGAGCGCCCGGGGGCGCTCCTTGATTCAATGCGACGCCGTCAGCGCCGGTCAGTCCGGAATCGCGTCCGCGACGATGAAGTTGAGCGGGTCCACCTGGCGCCCGTTCTGCTCCACCTCGTAGTGAAGGTGCGGCCCGCTGGTGAGCCCGGTGGCGCCCACCTCGGCGATCACGTCGCCGCGCTGCACCATCTCGCCGGTGCGCACGTGCAGGCGCGAGGCATGGGCGAAGCGGGTGATGTAGCCGTAGCCGTGGTCGATCTCCACCATGTAGCCGTAGCCGTTGGAGCGGTTCCCGGAGAACGTCACGCGCCCCTTCCCCGGCGCCAGGATCGGCTGGCCCACGCGCGCGGCGATGTCGATCCCCTTGTGCGGGCGGGTGATGCGGAGCACCGGGTGCGCGCGGGCGCTGGAGAAGAGCGACGACAGGTGGCCGCTGGCGGGGGCGATGGAGGGGGTGCGGGCCATCCGCTCGTTGTTGCTGCGCAGCGCGCCCAGCGCCTCGTCCAGCGACGCCTGCAGCAGCCGCGCGCGCCGCGCCAGGACGCCCAGGTTCCCTTCCGCGCTTTCCAGCTTGCGCCCCACCCCGGGGTTCATGTGCACCAGCGCCGCGTCCGCCAGCGACGAGCCGGGCCCGCCGATCCCCACCTTTTTCACGTCCTTGTCCAGCTCCGGCAGCCCCGCGATGGTGCGGTACTGCTCGTCCTTGAGGGCAAGCTGGTCGATCGACTGGTTCAGCTCCGCCATCTGCTCGCGCATCTGGTCCACCTCGGCGGCGAGAAGCTGGTTCTCGCGGCGAAGCTGGGCGTTGTGCAGCGAGCGTCCCTGCTTCGCAAAGAAGCCGACGCCAAAGATGGCGAAGAGGAGGACGACGGCGACCGCGCCAGAGATGGCGGTGCGGACGGTCCGGCGGGTGACCTGCCAGGAGAGGACGCGCTCGTTGTCGTGCGGAACGAGCATCAGCGTCCAGCGGGATCGAGGCATGAACTTCGGGCTGCGAGGACGAGTGGACGGGAGGGTCCGATACTGCAAGTTGAAGTCGTGTAGGAGCCTATGATACACGCCCCCTTCCCGCGGTGTCAACCTTGTCTGCACCCCCGCTCCCTGCTCCACGACACGCAACCCGTTGCCACGTATCGAGTTGTGCCAATATCCCGAACAGCGCGTCACACAGAGCCACAGAGGGGGACGGAAAGAAGGGCGGAAGGGGTTCTCCGTGCCTTCGCTGTCCCTACGTGAGACAAATCACCTTCGGCAAAGGTCTTGCACCGGCCGGGCGCCCCGCGATCGAGCGCGGAGTAATGAGCAAACTCAGGAGGAGATGGGATGCGAAACGACAGCCTGGAAGGACTTAGAGTCGCGGTGCTCGCGGCGGACGGCTTCGAGCAGGTGGAGCTCACCTCGCCCGTGGAGGATCTGGAGGACCGTGGCGCCGAGGTGGACATCATCTCCATCGAGCCGGGGCGCATCCGCGGCGTGAACGGCATGTACCCGGGGAAGAAGGTGAAGGTGAGCTACACGCTGGACGAGATCGGCGTTGACGACTACGACGCGCTCCTCCTTCCCGGCGGCCTCGCCAACCCCGACGCGCTGCGCCAGAACGAGCGCGTGCTGGACTTCGTCTCCGCCTTCAACTCGCAGGGGAAGCCGATCGCCATGATCTGCCACGCGCCCTGGGTGCCGATCTCGGCGGGGATGGTCTCCGGGCGGCGGCTGACTTCGTGGCCGGGGATCAAGCACGACGTCCTCAACGCCGGCGGGCTGTGGACGGACGAGCCGGTGGTGCGCGACCGCAACTGGGTCTCCAGCCGCGGGCCGCACGACCTGCCGCAGTTCAACCAGGCCGTCGCCGAGCTCTTCGCCGAGCACGTCCCGGTTCACGTGGAGGTGGAGGAAGAGGGCGGATCGCTGGGCGTGGTGGTGGCGGGTGTCGCCGCCGCGGCGGCCGGATACGCCGTCTGGCGCTACCTCCAGGCGCGCGCCGACCGCTACGAGGAGGCGCCCGCCCCGCGCGAGTACACCTCCGCCGCGCCCGCCCCGGTGCCGGCTCCCACCCCCGCGACGGCCGCCGCCCCCATGCCCCCGGTCGCGCCGATGCCGCCCTCCACGCCCGCCGTCACCCCGGCGGCACACGTGGAGCTTGAGCGCGTCGTGATCGTGGGCGACGTCGTGGACCGGTAGCGTCCCGCCGTCCCGGCAGAGCACCCCGCCGCCCGAGCCAGGGCGGCGGGGTGCTTCGCGTGCGGGTTGTGGGCGGAGCGCGGGCCGGGGTAGCTTGCGGCCATGGCGATCTCGGAACGCATCTACACCCTGGCCCTCGCCGCGGCGCGCCCCCTCCTCCCGCTCGCCTCGCGCGGCGATGGGAAGCTGGCGCGCGGCATCCGCGGGCGTCGGGGCGTCCTGCAGCGGATCGCCGCCTGGGCGGATGCGGAACGTGACCCGTCGCGGCCGCTCGTCTGGTTCCATGCGCCGAGCGTGGGCGAGGGGCTGCAGGCGCGCGCGGTCGTCGAAGCGCTCCGTGCGCGCCGCCCCGACCTCCAGGTGGCGTACACCTACTTCTCGCCCTCCGCCGAGTCGTTCGCCCGCACCGTCGCCGCGGACTTCACCGACTACCTTCCGTTCGACCTGGCGAGCGACGTAGGGCGCGCGCTGGACCTGCTGCGTCCACGCGTGTTCGCCTTCTCCAAGACGGACGTGTGGCCCGTCCTCACGCGCGAGGCGAGTGCGCGCGGCGTGCGGCTGGCGCTCCTGAGCGCGACCCTTCCCGCCTCCTCCAGCCGGCTGCGCGGGGTCGCGCGCGCGCTGCTGGCCCCCGCGTACGGACGCCTGGACCTCGTCGCCGCAATATCTCCGTCCGACGCCGATCGCTTCGCCGCGCTGGGCGTGCCTGCCGAGCGGCGCACGGTGATGGGGGACGCTCGCTTCGACCAGGTGTGGGAACGCGCCGCCCGCGTGGACCGCAACTCTCCGCTGCTGGCGCCGTTCGCGGGACGGCCCGGCCTCACGCTGGTCGCCGGCTCCACCTGGCCAGCCGATGAGGACCACCTCATCGCAGCGCTTGCCCATCTGCGCGCGGACGGGCTCCCACTCCGCCTCCTCCTGGTGCCGCATGAGCCCACGGAGGCGCACCTG
>DASVVI010000821.1:0-2611 GCA_036386635.1 Longimicrobium sp. | reverse complement strand
AAATTGCTGACATTCTACAGCAGCGGGGCGAGACAGACGAAGCGCTGCGTACGCTCCGTGAGGAACTCCTGCCCGTCTTTCAGCGGCTGGGCGATGTGCACTCCCGTGCAGTGACGATGGGAAGGATCGCTGACATTCTGCAGCAGCGGGGCGAGTTAGACGAGGCGTTGCGCATTCGGAGAGAGGAGGAGATGCCCGTTTATGAGCAGGTGGGTGATTTGCGCTCGCGTGCTGTAACAATGGGCAAGATCGCTCACATCCTGCAGCAGCGGGGCGAGACGGACGAAGCGCTTCGTACACTCCGTGAGGAACTACTACCCGTGTTTGAGCGGCTGGGCGATGTGCGCTCGCGTGCTATGACGATGGGCAGGATCGCTGACATTCTACAGCAGCAGGGCGAAACGGACGAGGGGTTGCGCATTCGGAGAGAGGAGGAACTCCCCGTCTATCGACAACTGGGGGACGTGCACTCGACTGCTGTAACGATGGGCCAGATCGCCGACGTTCTACAGCAACGGGGCGAAACCAACAAGGCTCTTCAAATCCGCCAGGAGGAGGAACTACCTGTCTACGAACGGCTTGGGGATGTATACCTGAGCGCAATCACGATGGCCAAGATCGGCACCTGCCTACTGACACTCGGGGATCAGGAAGCCGCCAAGACATCATATGAGCAGGCGCTGCCCATCCTTGAACGCGTCCTCGGGTCAGAGCACCCAACTACGGATTGGGTTCGGAGCACACTCAATTCGCTGCACTGAATGAGCCTCTATGCTCCGAGTGCCGCAAAATGTGCCGGCGGTTATCCAGTCTCGGTGAACATCTGGCCACCCGCAAAATACCGCAGCTTTCCGGTCACAACCTGATGGCACAGGCCCCCAGAGCTCGCTGCGCCGGGGGCCTGCGTTTTCCTGATGGAGCGTATCGGGATCGAACCGATGACCTTCCGCTTGCAAAGCGGATGCTCTCCCAGCTGAGCTAACGCCCCGTGTGGAGGCGACAATTTAGCGCGTGCAGGCGCGAAGATCAACCCGGCGGCGTGTGGCGGCGGGCGCTTGCAAGGGGGGCCGCGCGGCGCCATCTTTCGGGATTGGCAGACAACGGATTACATGCGCCAGGTTCCGGCGCCTTCCCCTGCACAGCCGCGTCATGATCGCCTCCCTGCTCAACCGCGAGATCGAAAAGCTTCCGCCGGAGGTACGGTTGGAAGGGCGCATCCTCTTCCTGGTGGACGACCCCGAGCTGGTGCGCCGCCAGCTGGAGGGCGAGGACGTCGAGCTGACCGACGAGGTGCGCGCACGGTTGCGCGATAACATCTCCACCGACGAGATCACGCCCGCGTACATCTGCTACTACTTCGACGAGACGCTGGGCGAGTTCCCGTACCTGGGGCTCAAGGCGGGCGACCAGTTCCCCATCAAGCAGGGGAGCGTCAAAAAGGGCGGCTTCGTGGCCTCGGTGAGCGGGCGGCGCCGCGGTAAGGGATCGTCGCGCGAGCAGAGCCCGTACGCGGAGATGATGGCGGGGATCAAGGTGGTGATCGCCGAGAACATCGAGCGCATCTACCGCGAGAACTGCCAGAACCTGGGCGTCCTCACCTCCACCAACTTCGAGCTGGTGGAGCGCATCCGCAGCGGCGAGACGATCCCGCTCACCGAGTTCACGGATGGGGCGGACGAGATCACGCGCGGGATCATCGAGCACGGCGGGCTCTTCAACTACAACGTGGCTCGTTTGCAGGGGAAGGTGAACACGCCCCCCGTCTCGTGTCACCACGGGATGCCCGGCGACGCGCCCGCCCCCACCGACGCGGACGACGTGCGCGCCATGCGCGGGAGCGGCGAGGGGAACCTCCCCGGCCCCGGTCCGGACACCGGCGTGGACTACGCGGCGGCGCAGTTCGTGGCCACCTCCACCTCCAACGTGGAGAGCGACAAGCTGACGGCGCCCGAGGGGCACGCGCACGGCCGCCGGGCTCGGCCCATGACGATCGCGGAGAAGATATTCGCGCGGCACTGGGTCAAGGACCTGGCGCGCGGCGAGATCGGGGTGGAGTGGGTGCAGCCGGGCGACGCGGGGTTCGTGCAGACGGACATCCGCTTCAGCCACGAGTACGTGACGCCGATGTCCGCCATCTTCTTCGAGCAGCTGGTGGGCCCGGACGAGCGGGTGCTGGAGCCGGAGTCGATCCTCTTCTTCCGCGACCACCTGACCTTCCTCAAGGAAGCGATGTCGCCGGAGCGGGTGCAGCTCGGGCTGCTGGACGTGGCGAACCAGCTGGAGGTGAAGCAGCGCGAGTTCGCGGAGAAGCAGGGCGTGCGGCTGTACGGCGAGCTGGGCCACGGCAAGCACGGCTCCGAGGCGATCTGCCACAGCAAGATCCTGGAGGCGTACGCCCTTCCCGGCCACATCATCATCGGCTCGGACAGCCACACGCCGCACGCCGGCGCGGTGGGGTGCGTGGCCTTCGGGGTGGGGACCACGGCCATCTTCAACTCGTGGATCACCAAGGACGTGCGGGTGGAGGTGCCCCGGTCGTTCCGCGTCGTCGTGACCGGCGAGAAGCCTGAGAACGTGACGGCCAAGGACTTCATGCTGGAGATCCTGCGCC
>DASVVI010000820.1:0-6021 GCA_036386635.1 Longimicrobium sp. | reverse complement strand
GTCCCACTGCGCGCGGCCGGCGGGGGTGCGGATGGCGTATGCGAACGCCCACACGCCCGCGGCCACCACCAGCGCGACCAGCCATCCCCAGCGGCTCGCGGCGGTGGTCGTGGCCAGGAGGACGCGGGTGGTGAAGGGGAGCTTGGCGCCCGCGTCCTGGAGCACGCCCGCGAACTGCGGCAACACGACGAAGACCAGGAGCGTCACCGCCGCGCCGCCCGCGAACATCATCAGCGCGGGGTAGAGCAGGGCGGAGACGAGGCTGGAGCGGAGCTCGGCTTCCTCTTCCTGGAGCGTCGCGAGGCGGCCAAAGGTAGGCCCCAGCGTCCCGCCTGCCTCGCCCGCCGCGACCATGGCGACGTACACGGGCGGGAAGATGCGCGGGTGCGCCCCGAACGCGTCCGAAAGCGGCCGACCGGCGCGCACGTCCTGCCGCACCGCCTGCACCACGCCGCGCAGCATCGCGTCGTCCGTCAGGTCCGCGGCGACGGAGAGGGCGCGGTCCACGGGGAAGCCCGACTCCAGCAGCGTGGCGAGCGATCGGGTGAGCTGCAGGCGCAGCGATGCCCCGGCGCGCCCCGCCCGCCCGCCCGACACCTCCGCGTCGCCCGCCTCCTCCACCGCCACGGGGAAGAGCGCCCGCGCGCGCAGGTCGGCCAGCACGCCGTCGCGCGAGGGGGCCTGGAGCACGCCCTCCACGATCTTCCCCTCCGGCGTCGCGGCGCGGTAGCGGAATGCCGTCATGGGGCGGGCATCCTAAAAAACAATCTCACGCAGAGACGCAGAGGAAAATGAAAGACACAGAGGGACTCACCGAAACCCTCTGCTGCCTTGCCGTTTCCTCTGTGTCTCTGTGTGAGGCTTTTCATTCTTCGGCCTCCGCCGTCACGCGCAGGACTTCTTCGAGCGTGGTCTCGCCGGCGAGCGCGCGGGCGAGGCCGGCGGCGCGCAGGGAGCGCATTCCCTCGGCGCGGGCGGCGGCGCGGAGATCCTCGAGCGGGGCGCGCGCCACGATCATCGAGCGCAGGCGGTCGGTGAGGTTGAGGATCTCGTAGATGCCCGTGCGCCCGCGGTAGCCGGTGCCATCGCAGGCATCGCAGCCGCGGCCCTCACGGAAGAGGGTGCCGGGGGCGACGCCGAGCCGGGTGGCCATGTCGGCGGCGGCGGGGCGCGGCTCGGAGCAGTGCGGGCAGACTCGGCGGACGAGGCGCTGCGCCACGATCCCTTCGACGGTCGCGGCCACCAGGTAGTCCTCCACGCCCATGTCCAGCAGGCGCGTGACGGCGGAAGGGGCGTCGTTGGTGTGCAGCGTGGAGAGGACGAGGTGGCCGGTGAGCGCGGCCTGCACCGCGATCTCCGCCGTCTCGCGGTCGCGGATCTCGCCGACCATGATGACGTCGGGGTCCTGGCGCAGCATGGAGCGCAGCGTGGCGGCGAAGCTCAGGCCGATGCGCGGATGCACCTCCACCTGCGACACGCCGCGGATCTGGTACTCGACCGGGTCCTCGACGGTGAGGATCTTTCGCGTTTCGTCGTTGAGCCGCGAGAGGGCGGTGTAGAGCGTCGTCGTCTTCCCGGAGCCGGTGGGGCCCGTCACGAGCAGGATGCCGTTCGGGCGCTCGATCAGGCGCACGAAGCGGCGCAGGTCGTCCGGGTCCATCTGCAGGTCTTCCAGCGCGGTGCGCGCGCCGGAGCGATCCAGGATGCGCAGCACCACCGACTCGCCGTTGACCGTCGGGATGGTGGAGACGCGCAGGTCCACCTCGCGCTCCGCCATGCGCAGCCTTATGCGCCCGTCCTGCGGCAGCCGGCGCTCCGCGATGTCCATGCTGGCCATCACCTTGATGCGGCTGACCACGGCGGCCTGGTAGCGCTTGGGGGATGCGGAGACTTCGCGCAGCACGCCGTCCACCCGGTAGCGGACGCGCAGGGCGTCGGGCATGGCGTCCAGGTGCACGTCGCTGGCGCGGCGCTGCAGGGCGTCGAAGAGGATCAGGTTCACCAGGCGGATGACCGGCGCCTGGTTGGCGAGCCCCTCCAGGTCGTCCGCGCTCTCGGTGCCCTCGGTCACCAGCTCCAGGCCGTCCTCGCGCAGGTCGGCCATGACGTCGTTGACGGTCGATGCCGCGGCCCCGTACGCGCGGTCGATCGCCCGCTCGATCTCCGCGCGCGGCGCTTCCACGATGCGCACCGGTCGCTCGAAGACGGCCGCGAGCTCCCCCAGCACGTCGGGCGCGGGAGGCTCCGATGCGGCGACGACCACCGCGTCCCCGTCCAGGCGGATGGGGACGAGGCGGTGCTCCTCCAGGTAGCGCGCGGAGAGGCGGTCGGTCAGCGGGCGGACGTCGTCGAGCACGCGCTCCTCAGGGCTGCGGGGTGCGCGCGGGCTGCGCCGGCGGCACAGGCTGCACGGGCGCGGCGGGCGGCGTCCCCTGCGGCGCGGGCGGAATGGGCACCGGCGCGGACGGGACCACGCGCACGCTGTCCAGCCGGTTGCGGTCCAGCTCCCTGCGGATCTGCTGGCGGCTGTTGGTGCGCTCGATGGAACGCTCGCGCAGCCGCTCCAGGTCCGCGTCGGACTCCACCAGGTAGGGCGTGAGGAAGATGACCAGCTCCGTCTTCCTGCCGCGCGTCTCCGTGTCGCGGAAGAGGTAGCCCAGGAGCGGGATGTCCTTGAGGATGGGGATCCCGCGCCGGAACCGCGACTCCTCGGATCCGATCAGCCCGCCGATGACCACCGTCTGCCGGTCGCGCACCACGGCGGAGGTCTGCGCCTCGCGGACGGTGATGATGGGCGCGCCGAAGAGCGTCTGGTTGGTGAGGGTGGAGACCTGCTGCAGGACGCTGAGCGTGACGTAGCCGTCCTGGTTGATGGTGGGGACGATGGCGAGCTCCGTCCCCACGTCGCGGAATTGGACGACGCGGTCCAGCACCTCGCCCGAGAGGCCGGAGCGCGCGATCTGGGTGAAGGGGACCTGGCTGCCCACCAGGATGCGCGCTTCCTCGTTGTTGCGCGCCAGCACGCTGGGCGTGGCGAGCACGTTCACGCGCGCGTCGGCCGCGATGGCGCGCAGGGTGGCGCGTACGTCGAAGTCGCCCCCGGTGAAGCCCAGCGTGACCACCGCGCCACCCGGGGTCGTGTCCGCAAGGGTGCGGAAGCGCTCCACCGAGCGCACCGCCTGCCCGCCCGCGCTGTTCCCGAGCCGCGCCACCCAGTCCACGCCGAACTGCGTCTCCTTGTCCAGCGTCACCTCGGCCACGAAGACCTCGATCACCACCTGCAGCGGCCGCGTGTCCAGCCGGTCGATGGTCTGGCGCAGCAGCTCGTAGTTGCGCGGCGTGGTGCGGATGATGAGCGAGTTGGTGGCGGTGTAGGGGACAACGGCCGCTTCGCCCACCCTCAGCCCGCCGACCACTGGCGCCTGGCCCGAGTTGGGGCGCTCCAGCGTGGGGCGGTCGCGTCCCGCGCCACCGAGCGGGGAGCTCGTTCCCGTGCTGCTGCCGGGGAAGGTGGCGATGGCGCTGCCGTTGCGCTCGCTGCGCAGCTGCTCGCTCAGCGACCGACGCCCGCGCGTGTCGCCGGCGGCGGCGTTGGCGGCGTCGGTGCTCCCGTAGATGGCCGCCAGCGTCAGCGCCAGCTCGGTGGCGGATGCGTGGCGCAGCGGGTGCACGAAGACCTGCGTCTCCCCCAGCGTGGGCGCCTGCCCCGCGGGCACCACCTGCAGGATGCCGCCGCGGTCCACCGTGGCGAACCCCGCGCTCTCAAGGATGGTGCGGATCAGCCCCGGGATCTCGTCCGGCGAGATGGGACGGCCCATCTTGATGGTGACGCGCGTGGCGGGATCGACGCCCACGAAGACGACGTTGAGCCCCGCCATCTCGGCGAGCGCGCTGATGACCGTCGTCAGCTCCGCGTCCTGGTAGTTGATCCTCACCTGCGCGCTCGCGGGCGGCGCGGCGAGGAGGAGGCAGGCCAGCGCGGCGGCCAGCGCACGGTGCACGGTTTGGCTTCTCACCCGGTGTACTCTCGCTCGGGACGATGACATGGGGCTACCACCCGGGCGGAATGGCGCCGGGCGGGGTGTTGGCCGCGCTCTTGGCGCGCTGGCTCATGGGCACTTCGGGGGTGGGCGCCGCGTTGGGAAGCGGGGTGCCCGACGGCAGCGACGCCGCCGCGGCCGCCGCGCGCCGCCCTTCGCCGGGGCGCGCGACGTCCATGCGCAGCTCGCCCATGGCGCCCACCATCACCACGTGGTCGTACGCCACCCGCTCCAGCCGGTATCCGCCCACCGCGTCGCCCACCCGGTACACCTCCGGGCCGGGGGACGATGGATCCGCGTCGATCAGCGCCATCCCGCCCGTGGCGGAGACCATCGTCCCGGCGACGCGGTAGCGCGTCGGGGGGGGCGGGGGAGGGGGCGGCGTGGGTGCAGGCGCCGGCATCGTCAGCGTGGTGGGCGATACGGCCGGGGTGAGCTGCATCCCCACGCGGTAGCGGCTCCGCGGCGCCGTGCGCGACGCGCTGAAGACGTTGCGGTCCAGGGCGCCGCGGACCACCGCCTCCGGGTCGCGCGCGGGGGGGCGGGGCGTGGCGGCGGAGGCGCGCGGAAGCTCGGGCCAGATCACCCGCGGCGACTCGCCGGCTCCCGTCGCCCTCCACAAGGCCCCGGCCAGGAGGAGCGCCGTGGCGCCGGCCCAGATGCGGTCGTTGGTGGTCATGATGCCTCCTCTTCGGCGGGACGGAGCAGGTAACCCGTCACGCGCAGGCTGATGGTGAGCGAGGGCGTGCCCGCGCCCTCCCGCGGATCGCCGCCCACCGTCAGGTCGTCCACGCGCAGCAGGACGGGGCTCTGCTCCACGCCCTTCAGCAGCTCCATCAGCCCCGTCGCGTCGCCGCGCGCCACGATCTGGAGCGAGGTGGCGGTCGCCGGGCCGGCCGGGGCGGGGGGGAGGATGGATTCGCGCACCACCTCCACCTCGGCGTCCTCGGCGATGGCCTGGACGACGGAGGAGAGGCGCGCCGCGGCCACCTGCGGCGTGTTGCCGCCCAGGTAGCGCCCGGCCGCGATCCGCTCCGCCGCCGCGGCGCTCTTCGACAGCGTCCGCAGCGTGTCGCGGCTGGCGGCCAGCCCGCGGAAGCGCGCCACCCGCTCCGCCTGCAGCGCCGCCCCGCTCTCGCCATCGCCGCCGCCCAAGAGGCGCGGACCGAGGCCGATCAGGAGGATCAGCACCGCGGCCACGGCGCCGCCGATGACGACCCGCTTCTCGCGCGGGGTCACGGGGCCACCTGCATGCGGATGGCGAAGTTCTCCAGCTCCACGGAGCCGACCGTGCGGCGCGTGACCGGCTCCACCGACTCGACGCCGGAGAAGCGCGGCGACTGCTCCAGGAGCGGGACGATGGCGGAGGCGCGCCCCGCGTAGCCGCGGATCTCCACCGAGTTCTTCTCCGCGTCGGCCTGGAACTCCGTGAGGTAGGCGCCGGGCGGAAGGCGCCGCCCCAGCTCTTCCAGCGCGTCGAGCCAGCGGGGTCGCGCCGCGTCGAGCGAGTCGGTGAAACGCACCGTCGAGGTGGATCGGCGTACGCGCTCCAGCAGCTCCGCGGCCGCGTCGGCGCGGGGGGCGAGCGCGGCGGCCTCGGCCGCGAGCGCCTTGGCGCGGCGCAACTCGCGCCAGGGGCCCGCGCCCAGGAAGAGGAGGAAGGCGAGCGCCGCCGCCCCCACCCACGCCGTGGTACGCCGCCGCCCCGCCGCGCTCAGCCGCTCGCGGTGCGATGCGGGAAGCAGCCCGCCCGCGGGCGCCAGCGCCGCCCCGATGGCCGCCGCGAACTCCGCGGGGACCCCCGGCGCCAGCTCTCCGCACGCCTCGGCGACGGTGCCGGGGAGCCGCGCCTCGATGGCGGCCGCGAGGCGCGAGGCGAGCCACTCCTCCTCCGCCGGGTCGACGCCGATCAGCACGCGGGGCAGGACTCCGCCCTGCTGCACGGCGCTGGCGAGGGCATCGGCGACCGCTTCCGGCTCCG
>DASVVI010000819.1:0-1828 GCA_036386635.1 Longimicrobium sp. | reverse complement strand
GTAGCGCCGCTCGTACTCGGCCCGCACCTCGAACCCGCGCGCGGTGGAATCTTCGTTCAACACGTTCGTGTTGTAGTAGATGAACCCACCCAGCGACACGACGAGCGACACCCCGGCCGTGGCCGCGATGGCCGTCGGCTTCGTGAAGCGCTGGCGCGCCCGCCGAATGCGCGCTCGCGGTCCCGCCTCCCTGCCCCGCGCCCAGAGCACCCTCGCGGCCACCGCGAGGAGCAGCGCCCAGGCCGCCCAGTAGAGCTTGAGCCAGAGCCACGGCCCCAGCGAGGGGCCGAACCCGCGGATGTCCGTGTACGACCACGCGGGGCTGGACCCGTAGACGAGCAGGTGGTTCTCCACTCCGAGTCTGGCAGCGAAAGCGATGAAGCCGTAGGCCGCGAGGGACGCCAGGTGCCCGGCGTACTTGTGATTCGCCACCCCCTGCACCACCAGGGCGAGCAGGGCGAAGAGGAGGTACTCGGGGAGCTGGAGGCCGAAGTGGACGAGCAGGAAGAGGCCCGGCTCGAAGCCGCCGTACCCCATGCGGAGCTGGACGAGCACCCCGGCGAGCGTCAGGAGTGCCATCCACACGGCGAGCACCAGGGCGAGCCCCAGGAACTTGCCCGCGAAGAGCGCCCACGTCGGCACGGGGGCGGCGTCCGCGATGTCGCCCAGGCCGGCGCCCCGCTCGCGCCACACCAGCTCGCCGGCGTACATCGCGATGAGCATCGGGGTGATGGCCCAGGCGGTGAACGGGTGCGTGAGGGGCGCCGTCAGAAAGGTGAGTACGTATCCGGCCCTGGGCAGCAGCGGGACGCCAAAGGACTCCAGGTTCACGGGCACGACCGCCACCACGAGCATCGCCATGATGCCCAGGAGGACGAGCCCGCCCTGGCCTTTCGCGATCGACTCGAACGAGTCCCGCGCGATGGCGGCCGTCTGGCGCGCGGACGCCGCGGCGCCGAACTCCCGCCGCACGCGCGGAACGACGATCCGGGCGGCCGGTTGGAGCTCGCCGCGCGCGGGCCGCGCATTCTGGCGGCGGCGGACGAGCCCGCGCCGGGGGCTCTCCGTGTGGTGGACGAGGCGGAACCGGAACCAGGCCGACGCGAGCACGCCCGCACCGATGGCGAGCCAGAGGAGACGGTTCGCGAGCAGCGCACCTTCCAGCGCCACCAGCCGTGTGTTCTGCTCGGTCTGCGTCCACGTGCCGCCGGGCCCCAGTACGAGCCCGGCGATGCCGACCACGTCGAGCAGCCTCACCAGCTCCCGTCGACCGAGGAGTTGGGCCGCCCCCGGCAGGAGGAAGGTGCAGCCGATGAAGAGGAGGACGCTGGGCAGGTAGCTCGCCCCGGTCCGGCGGTTCTGCAGGGCGCGGGAGAACTGGACCGCGGTGGCGGCGAAGGTGAACGGCAGCGCGATCAGGCCGTAGGCGGTGAAGTAAGCGGTGGGCCGGAATGGTCCCAGGTATTCGATCGGCACGCCCGGCAGCGACACGGCGAGCAGGAGGCCCAGCGGCACGGTGAGCTGGATGAGCGCGTTGAGCACGAAGGCGGCGAGAAACCGTCCGCCCAGGTACTCCGCCCGGCTCACCGGGGCGGTGTAGGTGAGGGGGTGCATCCCCGTATGCACGTCGCGCGCGGCCGCTTCGCCGGCCAACGCGGGCGCGACCAGGAGCCAGATCGCTCCGCCGAGCACCGTGACCCAGGTGATTCCGAACGGCGAGTCGAGCCATTCACCGGCCTCGGGGGTGCTCCGCCCCGCCAGGAAGGCGAAGGCCGGCGGCACCGCGATGCAGAGCCCGGTGGAGACGCGGCGTAGCTGGTAGGCGAGC
>DASVVI010000818.1:0-4209 GCA_036386635.1 Longimicrobium sp. | reverse complement strand
GAAGACGATGATCTCGTCCACCCGGTTCAGGAACTCCGGGCGGAAGTGGCGCCGCAGCTCGCCCAGTACCGCCGTCTCCACCTCTGCGGCACCCTCGGGCGTCTCCATCAGGCGCGACCGCTCCAGGATCAGCGGGCTGCCGATGTTGGAGGTCATGATGATGACCGTGTTGCGGAAGTTCACCGTCCGCCCCTGCGAGTCGGTCACCCGCCCGTCGTCCAGGATCTGGAGGAGGACGTTGAAGACGTCGGCGTGCGCCTTTTCGATCTCGTCGAAGAGCACGACCGAGTACGGGCGCCGCCGCACGGCCTCGGTGAGCTGGCCGCCCTCCTCGTAGCCCACGTATCCCGGAGGCGCGCCGATCAGGCGGCTCACGGCGTGCTTCTCCATGTACTCGCTCATGTCGATGCGCACCATCGCTTCCTCGCTGTCGAAGAGGAACTCGGCGAGGGCGCGCGCCGTCTCCGTCTTCCCGACGCCGGTGGGGCCCAGGAAGATGAAGGAGCCGATCGGCCGGTTGGGGTCCTGCATCCCCGCGCGGGAGCGGCGCACGGCGTTGGCGACCGCCTCCGTCGCCTCCGTCTGGCCGATCACGCGCTTGTCCAGGTGCTTGTCCAGGTGCGCCAGCCGCTCGCGGTCGCTCTGAAGCATGCGCGTCACCGGGATGCCGGTCCACTTCGCCACCACCTCGGCGATGTCGTCGCTGTCCACCTCCTCCTTGAGGAAGCGCGACGACTTCTGCAGCTCGGCCAGGCGCGCCTCGTCGTCGGCGATCTCCTTCTGGAGCGCGGGGATCTGGCCGTACTGGATCTCGGCGGCGCGGTTCAGGTCGCCGGTGCGCGCGGCGCGGTCCAGCTCCACCTTGAGCTCGTCCAGCTTCTCCTTGCGCCCGCGCATTTCGGCGATGACCGCCTTTTCGCTCTGCCACTGCGCCTTCATCCCCGACGAGCGCTCCACCAGCCCGGCGATCTCCTCCTCCACTCGGTTCAGGCGGTCGCGGCTCTCGGGGTCGCTTTCGCGCTGCAGGGCGTTGCGCTCGATCTCCAGCTGCATGATGCGCCGCTGCACCTCGTCGATCTCCTGCGGAAGCGAGTCGATCTCGATGCGCAGCTTGCTCGCCGCCTCGTCGATCAGGTCGATCGCCTTGTCCGGCAGGAAGCGGTCGCCGATGTAGCGGTTGCTGAGCGTGGCCGCCGACACGATGGCCGGGTCCGTGATGCGCACGCCGTGGTGCACCTCGTAGCGCTCCTTGAGCCCGCGCAGGATGGCGATGGTGGCCTCCACCGTCGGCTCGCCCACGAACACGGGCTGGAAGCGCCGCTCCAGCGCCGCATCCTTTTCGATGTACTGGCGGTACTCGTCGAGCGTGGTGGCGCCCACCAGCCGCAGCTCGCCGCGGGCCAGCGCCGGCTTCAGCATGTTCCCGGCGTCGGGCGACCCCTCCGTCTTCCCCGCCCCGACGATGTTGTGAAGCTCGTCGATGAAGACGATGAACTTGCCGGCCGAGTCGGTCAGCTTCTTGAGGACGGCCTTGAGGCGCTCCTCGAACTCACCGCGGTACTTGGCGCCGGCCAGCATGGCGCCGATGTCCAGCGACACCAGCGTCTTGTCGCGCAGTCCCTCCGGCACGTCGCCGTTCACGATGCGCTGCGCCAGCCCCTCCGCGATCGCCGTCTTGCCGACCCCGGGCTCGCCGATGAGCACGGGGTTGTTCTTGGTGCGGCGGCTGAGCACCTGCACCACGCGGCGGATCTCCTCGTCGCGTCCGATGACCGGGTCCAGCTTGCCGCGCCGCGCCCGCTCCGTGAGATCCACGGAAAAGCGCTGGAGGGCCTGGTACTTGTCCTCGGGATTCTGGTCCGTCACGCGGTGCGAGCCGCGCACCTGCTGGAGCGCGTCCGCCAGCGTCTCGCGCCGGGCGCCCTGCGCGCGCAGCAGGTCGCGCGCGGTGAACCCCTTCTCCGCCAGCCCCAGCAGCAGGTGCTCGGTGGAGACGTACTCGTCCTTGAGGTCCCGCGCTTCCTGCTCGGCGCGGTCCAGCACCTCGTTCAGCTCGCGCGACAGATGCGGCTGCGCGCCCGACTGCTTGGGAAGGCGTGCCGCCGCAGCGTCGTTCTCGCTGCGGAGCCGCGCCACGTTCACCCCCACCTTTTGCAGGATGGGCACGACGATCCCCTCCTCCTGGTCGAGCAGCGCCGCCAGCAGGTGGGAGTCTTCTATCTGCGGATTGCCGGCCTGCCGCGCGGCGTTGGACGCCGCCTGGATGGCTTCGCCGGCTTTCACCGTCAAGCGTTCGAAATTGGGCATACGTTACTCCGTTTCGGGGGCACTCGTCGCACGTGGAAAAGGAAGTTCTGTGCCCGCGAGGTGTGCCGGAATGGCAGGCGCCGCGGCACGCAACCGCCCCCTCCCAACGGACACTGCTCTGCCGACCGCGGCACAGTTTCTCCTATGCGGACCCTGTCACCACCGTTTCCTCCTGGATTGTCAACGGACCCATGATCTACGCAACAACGCGCGGCGTCCTGCTTCTCTCCCTCGTCGCGGTTGCCGGGTGCACGCCCGCCGATGCGCGCACACCATGGCGGCAGACCGGCGAGCCCAATCGGATGGGCAAGGTTCCGGTCTTTGAGTACCACGTGATCGGGCCGGGAAGAACGGAGTTTCACCGGACCGCCGAGGGGTTGCGGGGAGACCTGGAGCTGCTGTACCGGCGCGGGTACCGGCCCGTGACGGTGGCGGAGATGCACGGGCGCCGCATCGAGCGGGTGGTGGCCCGGGGGTACAAGCCCTTCGTAGCGGTCTTCGACGACGCGAGCGCGTCGCAGTTCCGCTACCGGGAAGGTGCGGGCGGCAAGCTGGAGATCGATCCCGCCAGCGCGGTGGGGATCTGGACGGAGTTCACGCGTACGCACCCCGGCTGGCGCAACGCAGCCACGTTCTGCGTGCTGAGCGCGGCCAGCGGGGGGAGCGCCTTCTTCGGCAACGGCAACATCCAGGGCCAGAAGACCGCCTGGCGCTTCCCCAAGATCCAGTACCTGGTGCGGAACGGATTCGAGATCTGCAATCACACGCTCTGGCACGCCCGGCTGGACCGCTACTCCGATGCCGTGGTCCAGGAGCAGATCGCGCGGCTTGCGCTGGCCGTCGACTCCGCGGTACCCGGCTACCGCATCCAGACTTTCGCGCTGCCGCTGGGTATCTGGCCGAAGAACCGCTCGCTCGCCGTGCGTGGCTCGTGGCGCGATCCCAGATCCGGCCGCGTGGTGCGATACGAGCACGCGGCCGTCCTCGAGGTTTCCGGCGGCCCCAGCGTGAGCCCCTTCGACCCCCGCTACAATGCGCACAGCATCGACCGCGTGATCGCGCATGGCAACGCGGTCCGCAACACCGTGGAGCGCCTGGACCGCGAGCGCGCCGCGTACGTCTCAGCGGGGCGGTGAGGGCTTCACCGTCGCCCGTTGACGAACCGATCCCGTAGGGGCGTGATTTATCACGTCCGTGCTTGGCTCTGCGCCGTCGCCCGTCACGCACATCGATATCCGTAGGGGCAGACCTGCGTGTGTGCCCACCCTTGACTCCGCGCCGAAAACAGCGGTCGGCGCGTTACAACTTACGCGTCTTCCACCTGCCGCGGCGGAAGAGAATGGCGCTGACGACGGCGAGGGTGGAGAAGGCGATGGTGATGGACCAGAAGACGCCGCGCGGACCCAGGCCGAGGTGGATCGCGAGCACGTAGGCCAGCGGGATCTCCCAGAGCCAGAAGACCACAAGGTTGATGACGGTCGGGGTCAAGGTGTCGCCCGCGCCGTTGAACGACTGCGTGAACACCATGCCGTACGCGTAGAAGAGGAAGCCGCTCGCGATGATGCGCAGGCACGAGATCGCGTGGACGGCGACCGCCGGGTCTGTGGTGAAGAGCGAGACCAGGGCGGGGGCGAAGAGGACGAAAAGCGCGCCGATGCTGCCCAGGAAGCACAGGTTGTAGAAGCCGGCCTTCCACACGGCCTCCTCGGCGCGCTCCGGCTTGCCGGCACCGAGCGCCTGGCCGACCATGGTGGCGGCGGCGTTGCTCATCCCGAAGCTGGGGAGGAGGGCAAAGATCACCACGCGGATGCCGATGGTGTAGCCCGCCAGCGCGGCACTCCCAAAGGTGGAGATGATCCGCACCAGCCCGATCCAGCTCGCCGTGCCCACGAGCGACTGCAC
>DASVVI010000817.1:0-7466 GCA_036386635.1 Longimicrobium sp. | reverse complement strand
CCCCGGCCCCCCTCTCCCAAACTGCTGGGAGAGGGGGGAGAACTACGTTGCGCGCTGCACAGATCTCGTAGGGGCGCGATTCATCGCGCCCGTGCCCGGCGCCGCTCCGTCCGCCGCCTTCTTCGCACGAATCCCGTAGGGGCCGACTTGCGTGTCTGCCCGCCCTCGCCGCCGCACAGCCCCCCGCCCCTGCACACCCAAAACCCGTAGGGGCCGCCCCACGTGGCTGCCCGTGCCCGTCCCCGCACCACCCCCGGCACCCCGACACGGATGCACGCCAACACCCCCTCCCCCGGGCAGTTTCGGGGGAGGGGGATGCGTCGCGGAGCGACGCTGGGGGTGAGGGCCTACGCCGCCGGCTTCCGCTCCTTCCGCTCCACCCGCTCCCTGCGCGGCCCGGTCCTCGCGGCCGCACCCACCCGCCGCCCCAGCCCCGCCACCCCCTCCGCCGCGATCACGTCCTCGTCCTCCTCAGGCGGGGCAATCTGGTGAGCGACGTCGATGACCTCGTCCGCCATGCCGCGGCGGTGCGGATCGGCGATCCAGGCGGCGAGGCGCTGCATGAACTTCCACACCCCGCCGCCCGCGGGCCGCATGTAGTCGGCTGAGGTCGGGTCGGTGCCCATGCGGTGGAAGACCTGCGTCAGCCACTCCGGCCCGTGCCCGCCCACCTCCAGCTCGGGAAGCCAGTTCTCCAGCTCCCCCACCGGCACCACGAAAAGACCGTATTCCGCCAGGCCCGCCAGCAGCGCGTCCGCCTGCTGGCGTGCACCGCGCGGGAGCGTGTAGATGCCGCCCGACTTGTAGTCCTCGTTGCGCATCTCCTGGTGGAGGCGCTTGCGGCGCTCCTCCCACGGCTCCCAGAAAACGGGCGGGACGAAGCCGGCGCGCATCAGCTCGCGGAAGTCCTCCTTCCCCTTGAAGATGTCCAGGTCCACCAGCGCCACGGCGGGGATCCCCATCTCGCGCAGCGGGCGCACGATGCGGCGGATCGTCTGCTTGTTCTGCGCGTTGAGGAAGACGCAGCCGTCCGCCCCGCCGCGGCGCGCGCCCAGCAGCCGCTCGTTCATCTCGGCGTAGAAGACGCGGTCGGCGTCCGCCTCGCAGACGATGGCGCCCTCGTGGAAGAGCGCCCCCAGCACCCCCGTGGAACGGAGGAGCGGGTCACGCATCATCGTCTGCAGCTTGTCCGCGGAGAGCAGGCGTGCGCTGGCGACACCCGAGCGCCACGTCAGCCGCACGATGTTCACGCGCTTGCCGCTCTGGATGCACCCCATCACGAAGTCAGGCGAGTGCGTGGAGGCCAGCAGGTTGGCCCCGCGCTCGGCGGCGAGCTCCGTCAGGCGCTTCCCCAGCTTGCGGATGAGCGGAGGGTGCAGGAAGGCCTCCGGCTCGTCCACCAGCATCAGCCGGTAGTCCGCGCTCATCACGGCCGCGGTGAGCCCGGTGAAGGCGCGCACCCCGTCGCTCATCGTAGCGATATCGTGCGCGCGGCCGTGAAAGGCGCGGGCGCGCTCGTCCAGCGCCTGCTCCTCCGCCAGGTCCAGCGGCGGGCGCTCGGACATGCGGATGCGGAAGCGCGGGCTTCCCGTTGGATCGATGGTGAAGTACAGCCCCAGCGCATCGGCCGTGATCTGGCGGATGCGCTTGCGGGCCGCGTCGTCCTTGAAGAGCGCGGCCAGGTGGTTGGCGGGATTGGCCTGCAGGTCGCCCGCGAGCCGGGGCTGCGTAAGGGCGAGCCGCGTCTGCCCGTCCAGGCGGATGGTGAAGAGCGACAGGAACTCGCGGCTCACCATGCGGAGCTCCTCGCCGGTGAGGCCGCCGCCGTGCTCCACCGCCGCCCGCAGCGCCGCCAGGTTCACGAGGTGCGCGCGCGGAGTCTCCAGCAGGTCGGTGGCGCGCTTTCCGCCCTCCTCGTCGCGCGCCATCAGCCGCAGCACGCGCACCCATCCTTCGTCGGTCGGCTCGCCCTCCACCTCGCGCGAGCGCACCATCCGCTCCACCGTCTCCGCGCCGGGGAGGTAGGGGGTGATGGAGCGCACGATGTGCAGGAGCGAGGGGTCGCCGCTCTCGATCAGCGCCTCCAGCTCGCGCAGCGCCAGGCTCTTTCCGGAGTTGTTGGGCCCGACGAAAACCGTCATCGGCCCCGGCGCGAAGCTGAGCGGGGGCTCGCCGGGTGCGGCGCCGAAGCGAAGGGTGACGTTGCGCAGCATCGCGACTCGGGTACGGGCTTCGGGGCCGGCGGAAAGGCCGGGCGCCGAACGCCGGATGTCCCCGCTCCAAACGCGAGAAGCGAGCCAGCCACGTGCCACCCGCGCCCCTTGCAGAACCCGCCCGCGGCCCGCACCGTCAGGCGTCCGCCGCCCCTCCTCCGGCCTCTCCGCGACCCATGAAACGCACCGTACCCGCGCTCCTCCTCGTCGTCCTGGCCGCCTGCCCAACCGCCTCAGTGCACCGCCCCGAGCTGGAGATGCGCCTGGCCGCCTCCCCCGCCCTCCCCCGCGCCGGCGACACGCTGCGCCTGATCGCCACACTCGCGAACCCGTTCGACGAGCCGATCGAGGTGGAGGCGCGCTGCACCCCCGCCGTCGTCTTCAGCGTCGTGACCACGGACCGCAGCCGCGTGGCGCACCACACCTCCGAGTCCTGGCCGTGCGGGGTCGCGGGGGAGCGCTACCGCCTCGCGCCGGGCGATTCCGTGACCTTTCACGACCGCTGGGTGGCCGATTCGGACGGCGCCTTCAATGTCACCGCGTCCATCGGCGAGCACTACGTGGTGCACGGGGAGCGGCGCGCGTTCAAGACCGGCCACGCGTTCGCGCCCGTCTTCGTGCGCGTGGCGCCGCGCTGAAAACAGCGGGTCTCACGCGGAGGCGCGGAGAACTACAACTGCATGGCGCACTCAGAGACACAGAGCCACAGAGAAAGAACAGCAGGAGGGGGTTCTCTGTGGCTTGCGGTTCCCTCTGTGTTCTCTGTGTGAGGCTTTTCCAGCTGTTCTCTCTGCGTCTCCGCGTCTCCGCGTGAGGCATGTTGTTCGGTCCTGTACGCCGCGCCGGCCTCCGCGGTACGAGGGATGCAAACGCACCGCCCACCCGGCCTCCGGACTGTTCGGAGGCCGGGCTCACTTTCGTCCCGGCATCGTCGCGTGAAGGAACGCTCCACCCATCGCTCCCTCGTCTTCACCGGTCTCCTCCTGGCGATGTTCATGTCCGCCATCGAGGGGACCATCGTGGCCACGGCCATGCCCAGCATCGCGTCCGAGCTGGGCGGGTTCGCGCTCTACAGCTGGGTCTTCTCGTCGTACCTGCTGATGCAGGCTATCGCCATCCCCATCTTCGGAAAGCTCTCCGACCTGGTGGGGAGGAAGCCAGTGTTCATAGGTGGCGTGGTGGTGCTGCTCGTCGGTTCGGTGCTGTGCGGCTTCGCGCACTCGATGACGGCACTCGTGGGGTATCGCTTCCTCCAAGGCCTGGGCGCGGGCGCGGTGCAGCCCATCACCACCACGCTGGCCGGCGACCTGTACACGCTGGAGGAGCGCGGCCGCATCCAGGGCTACATCTCCAGCGTGTGGGGGATCTCGTCGATCGTGGGGCCGCTGGCGGGCGGGCTGCTGGTGCACAGCATCGGGTGGCCGTGGATCTTCTGGGTCAACCTGCCGCTGGGGCTCGCCTCCATCGGGCTCGTCGCGATCTACCTGCACGAGGGGCTGGAGCCGAAGGAGCGCAGCATCGACTACCCCGGCGCCCTCCTCCTGCTCGTCGGCGTCGGGTCGCTGATGCTGGCGCTGACCCAGGCCAGCACGTGGGGGATCGGGATCGTGGCGGGGCTGCTCGCGCTCTTCGTCATCTCCTTCTACCTCTTCATCAAGCAGGAGCGCCGCGCGCCCGACCCGCTGATGCAGATGGACCTGTGGTCGAGCGGTCTGATCCGCTACGGCAACATCGCCACGCTGGGCGCCGGGATCTTGCTGATCGGCATCGTCACATTCCTGCCGACGTTTGTGCAGGGCGTGCTGGGCGGGACCGCGCTGATGGCCGGCTTCGCGCTCTCGGCGATGACGCTGGGATGGCCGCTCGCCGCATTCGTCGCGGGGCGACGCATCGTGACCACGGGCGTGCGGCGGATCGTGCGCGCGGGCGGCGTCGCGGTGCTCGCGGGGACGCTGACCATCGCGCTGCTGGCGGGCTTCGGGCCGGTGCCGGCGGGGATCGGATCGTTCGTGCTGGGGGTGGGCCTGGGCCTCCTCACCAGCACCTCGCTGGTCGCCATCCAGAGCAGCGTTCCCTGGAACCAGCGCGGCGTCGCCACCGCATCCAACATGCTGATGCGCATCCTGGGCAACGCCCTGGGCGCGGCCCTCTTCGGCGGCCTCCTCAACCTGATGATGTCGCGCTACATCCGCCGCGAGGGCCTGCAGGGACGCGTATCGCTCGACAGCATCCAGTCGCTGATGGGCGAGTCAGCCCCCTCCGGCGCCCTGAGCCCCCAGGTGCTCAACCTCCTCCGCGCGGGCCTGTCGCAGAGCCTGCACGTCGTCTTCTGGGGAATCGCGCTCCTGGGTGTCCTCACCCTCATCGCCGCCTGGCGCATCCCCGAGATGGAGCGGGCCTCAGAAGATTGATCCTACCCTGTGAGATGCAGAGATGAGGACGGTCCCGCATCTCTCTGTCTCCCCATGGAGCGCCAGCGCCCCCTCTGCGCCACCCGCGTAACCATTTCAGCCGTAAAGGGTTGCGCCGCCTGGCAATGACTCGCCTGCACGTGTATCTTCGGCTCAACCCCGCTGTTGTGCAACCGATGCGTGGAGGGAAATGTCATGGATACTGAGGCAGGGTTTGACCCGCCATTCGCGCGCCAGATTGCGGAAGCCCGCCGCGCGGGGCAGCTCGCGCTGAGAGACGAACCGCGCGCCGCGTCCGCCGCATACGACCCCGCCGCTCGCGAGGTGCATGTCCGGATGCACAACGGAGCCTCCTTCGCGGTGCCCGTGCGCATGCTTGATGAACTCGACGGGGCGAGCGACGAGGATCTCGCCGCAGTAGAGGTCCCTCCCTCCGGCTTCGGGCTGCAGTGGCCCGCTCTCGACGCCCACATCGCGCTGACCGGGATTCTGGACGCGGCATTCGGAAGCGTCGTGCGAAGCGGCATCGCGCGGAAAGCCGGCTCCACTCGCAGCAGCGCCAAATCGCGCGCGTCCCGCGAGAATGGCAGAAAAGGCGGCAGGCCCCGAAAGGAATAGCGGCGAGGCTGATACAAAGGCTGAGACCACTTCATCTCTGTGCCCACGTTTCTCTGTGTGAGCCCCGCTGGGCAGGCGTATCGGTGATTGTTTGGCCGAACCGCGCCCCGCCATTGTCGAAGACTGGATACACCGGGTAGACTGAAGAGGCCGCGCGGAGATACGGTCGTACCCACCAAGGGAGCATCGATGAGCAAGCACCTTGATCGCATCCAGATTGATCCCACGATCTGCCACGGGAAGCCGACCGTGCGGGGTCTCCGTTACCCGGTCGAACTGATCCTGGATCTTCTTAGTGCAGGGATGATGCACGAGGAGATCCTCGCGGATTATGAGGATCTGGAGCGCGAGGACATTCTGGCTGTTCTCGAGTATGCCGCGCATCTCAGCCGCGTGAAGCGGATCGACCCGCTCGCCGCGTGAAGTTTCTGGTTGACGCGCAGCTTCCACGGCGGTTCGCGGCATGGCTGCGGGACCACGGACACGACGCGCTGCACACGTTGGACCTTCCTGAGGGGAACCGCACCTCGGATAATTCGATCACGGCGCTCGCTGACCGCGAGCGACGCGTTGTGGTGACCAAGGATGCCGACTTCGTCGACTCCCACATCCTGCTGCATCAACCCGAAAAACTGCTGTTGATCGCGACCGGCAACATCGCCAATGCAGAACTCGAAGTGCTCCTGACAGAAAACCTCACCACTATGACAGAAGCGCTCGAGTCGTCAAGCTATGTCGAATTGAACCGCCGAGGCGTGATTACTCACAGTTGATCCTGCGGCGCGAGGCGCACCTCCGCCACCGACAACTCATACTTCGAATTACCCGAGATGGACACATCGTACTCACCGCCCGTGGCCCAGCTGCTGGAGCTTGGCGAGGAACCGGCCCGCCAGAGCCCGTGGCACGACTACCTGGCGCTGGGGCTCACGCGCGAGCACGTGCCGGAGCTGATCCGCCTGCTCACCGATCCGGACGTGCAGGAATACGACGAGGAAAGCGCACGAGGGTTCTGGCCGCCGATCCATGCGTGGCGGGCGCTGGGGCAGCTTCAGGCGGAGGAGGCGCTCGATCCGCTCGCGACGCTGCTCAAGGAGCCGGAGGACGAGGAGGACGACTGGAGGCTCACCGACATTCCCAGAGTGCTCGGGATGATCGGCCCGGCCGCGATCCCGGTAGCCCAGAGAATGATGGCGCGGGAAGAGCTGGACGTATTTACCCGCTACGCCGCCATGGCTGTCCTGAGCGAGGTGGCGACCCGCTGGCCGGAGGCGCGGGACCAGTCCGTCGGAATCCTGACCGCGTACCTCCGCGAATGGGAAGATCGCGATGCAGAGTTCAATGCCTTCGTTATTTCCCATCTGATGCACATAGGCGCGACGGAGGCCGCACCCCTCATCACCGAAGCATTCGAGGCGGGCGCGGTGGATCTTTCGCTGGTCGGGGACTGGGAGGATGTGCAGGTGGAGATGGGGTTGCTCGCCGAACGCACCACGCCGCGCGCGGACAATTTCCCGTACAAGATGCGTAGTTCGTCGGCTCCTCCGCCGGAACAGGCGCCCGGGCGTGGCCGCTCCAGTCAAAAGGCGAAGAGCCGCCGCAAGGACGCCAGAGCCGCGCGCAAGCGCAACCGGCGGAAGTAGGACGATCAGGCCAGCGATAGATCGGTCTGCGCGGTGGCCACGGGGCCGGAAGGCCGCTCACCTCGGAGGGCCTGGTCCAGCCGCTCCACGAAGCGGCGCTTCTTCATGTGCCGCTCGCGAAGGGCGACGGTGCGCGCATCCGACTCGTCTTTGCGGCCGTCCCGCACCGCGATCTCGCGGAGGTCGATCAGGAGCCGCACGGCCTCGTCGTAAGCCCCGGCATTCTTTTTAGCGGCGAGCTCGTCCACCCCCGCCCAGGATTCCTCCTCGCGCTCCGCGATCGCGTCCAGGCGGCGCTCGCGGGCGGCGGCCTGTGCGCGTTCACGCCGCGCCTGGTCTCGCGCGGCCTCCAGCTTCTCGGCGCGGACCCGCTCCGCAGCAATCCGCTCCGCCGCCCCGAGCAGATCCGCCACCGTGCGGGGCTCCGCCTGCTCCCGGCCGGGCTCGACCTGCGCCTCGCGGAAGCGGCGCAGAAGCTCCCCGCGCACCGAGGCGGGGTCGCGCTCGGCCACCCGCACGAGGAGGTCGGCGGCTTCGGCGGCGGGGAGCGCGGCGACCCAGGCCCGTACCGCCGCCGGGTC
>DASVVI010000816.1:0-2522 GCA_036386635.1 Longimicrobium sp. | reverse complement strand
GGGGCCGCCGTGCTGGGTGCTCCCGCCGTGGGGTTCGTTCTGTACGCGCTCCTTGAGCGGCTCGGTTCCGACGGCTGGGCCAGGGTGGCCGGATTGGCTGCGGGAGCAACGGGGATGCTGGCCACAGGTACAGCCTGGGTCCGGAAGCAGCTCGCCGTCGTGCGCCGCTGGCGGATGGAGGTCGAAAACGCCAAGCGCCGCGTCGACTCCACCCTGGTCCAGGAATATGACCGCTTGCGTGAAGCCGAATCGCGGCGAGGCGAGTTGCAGCTCGCGGCAGAGGCCGCCCGGCAGGGGCTCGAAGAGGCGAGGCACCGCCTCGCGAAAGCCGAAGCGCGCCTGAGAAGCGCCTCCCTTGCCGAGGAGCTCACCCGGTTCGTGGGCGAGCGGTTCGGCAGCGGGGAATACAGAAGCCAGCTCAGCACGCTCGCGAGGGTGCGCGAGGATTTCGAGCGGCTCTCGGAGCTGATTGAGGAGGAAAATTGGAGGCTCACGCCTCCGCTGCAGGGCGAGGATATATCCCGGCGGGGGCTGAGAAAGTTCGAAACCCTAGAGGAGGAGGCTGGTGACAGGGGAGCACGGGTAAACAGGATCGTGCTTTACATCGACGACCTTGACCGCTGCCCGCCCGCCAAGGTGGTGGAGGTGCTGCAAGCGGTGCACTTGCTCCTCGCGTTTCCACTTTTCGTGGTAGTAGTGGGCGTGGACGCGCGGTGGGTGGTGCGCTCGGTCGAAACCCGCTACCGCGAGTTGCTGCGCGCGGGGCAGGGAGCGGAGGAGCGCGTCACGGAGGGCGACGACCTTCTGGCGCGCGTGGGCACCGCGACCGCACACGACTATTTGGAGAAGATCTTTCAGATCCCGTTCTGGCTGCGGTCCATGACGGACCGCGCCTGCCAGTCCATGGTCCGCGGTCTGCTCGCCTCCAGCGTGCCACTTGAGCCGGACGACACGGGCACCCCCCTCGTTCCGCAAGCACCGCGCGACCGCGCCTTGAACCTCTCGCTTCACAAATCCGCGCGCGACCCTGGATTGACTGCCGAAGACGGAGACCCGGGGGCTCCCCGCTCCACCGTGAACCGCGGACCGAACCTCACTGCGGCGCCCGGTGCCCAGGCAGGGGCGAAGGAGACCCGGCTTGGAGGTGGGCGTGAACCGCTCGAGACGGAGCCGAGCGGGGACGGCGGACACCGCTCAAACCTGAACCCCGGCGCGCTGCAGATCCAGCGCGTGGAGGTGGACGCGATTGAGGAGCTCGCACCGCTGCTGGGGCGTTCGCCCCGCGCACTCAAGCGGTTTGTGAACGTGTACCGGCTGGTCAAGGCCAGCCTTACCCCGTACGAGCGGGAGGTCTTCCTAGGATCGGACATGCTTCCGGATTACCGGGCAGTGCTCTTTTTGCTCGCGGTGGATACCGGCGCGCCGTCTGCGGCGGCCGCCGTATTCAGCGGCATCCGCGACCTCTCCGCCCCGCTCTTCTTTAAGATTCCCGAGGAGATGCGCCTCGCACAGCCGGGCGTCTTGAGCAACGGCCAGTCGGGCGCGCCGCACACCCTTACCGACTTGGTGAGGCGGCTGGATGCGGACCCGAAGCTCAGGACTGATGCGGACTGGGCACGGGTAAGGCACTGGCTCGTGATCGGCAACGACACATACCGGCTCCCGAACGATCTGGGCCGGCTCGGACGGTGGGTCCCGCGGGTGAGCCGCTATTCCTTCCACACAGGTCGGATGGAGCGCCCGCACCGACCCGCTCTAGATCCGACCACCGCCTCCACATGATCCAGAACCTGTCCACCGGGACAACAACTCGTGTGGGTGCTGATGCGCCCGGGCGCCTCCCCGCTGTCCCCTCCTCCACCGCGTGTACATTAGCCGAGAACGTCGCCTCTTGCGCGTCGGTTCGATCTTCCCTCAACACTGCCGTCGACATGACCATCCGCCCATTCCTCCTTGCGCTCGCAGTTGTGCTCTGCGTCGTCGCCCGGCCAGCCGCGGCGCAGTCGATGGACCCGGCCAAGTGGGTGCTGATCCACGACGACAACGTGATCATGGACACCTCCACGGTGGCGCCGGCGGAGGGCGGGGGGAAGCGCGTGTGGATCCGGGCGGTGTTCGCGGGGGAGGAGGAGTGGCCGAGCGCGCGCGAGGTCACGTACAATGCACTGTACTACGAGCGCGTCTACCGCTGCGACACCTTTCAATGGGTGACGCTGCGGCACCAGGCGTATCTGAACACGCAAATGGTGCGCAACATCCCCAACATCCTCGCGGACCACATGAACGACGGGCGCACGAATCAGGAGGCCGTCTTCAAGACCGTCTGCGAGCGCATCGCCCGTCGGTGAATCGCGTCCCGCGCCGAGCCCTCCCCCTCACCTGCCCTGCGCCCCCGCAGGCGGGGGAGGGGGCCGGGGGGAGGGGGCACTCCGCGCGGCACCAAACCCGCCGAAGCGACGCTAAGCCCCCTCTCTCGATAACGTGAGGGCGCAGCCCTCTCCTGTTATCGGGAGAGGGGGCAG
>DASVVI010000815.1:0-2694 GCA_036386635.1 Longimicrobium sp. | reverse complement strand
GCAGCGGCCCCTCGGCGGGCGCGGTGCCCGGCACGACCGGCTTGCCCACCGGCCGGTCGCCCGACGCCTGGCCCACGGCCACGCGCATGATCAGCTCCGCGTCCGCGCGGGTGATCTGCCCGTCGCCGTCCGCGTCGCCGCGGCCGGGTACGTCGAAGCTGGCCGGGATCGGCCGACCCGCCAGGTACGCATAAACGGCAAGGGCGTCGGCCGATGTGATTCGGCCGTCGCCATTGACGTCACCCACCAGGCCAGGGTCACGCTGCTGGGCCAGTGCGGGGATCAGGGCGCCCAGCACGAGCACCCCGGCCAGCACGGCCGCCTTCATGGAGGAGCGGGACATCAGTATGGCGGGAGGAAGAGACGATCAGCGGGAAGGAGCCGCAGGCGGGCGCTCAGTGCAGCCGGCCGGGACCCGGAGAGGTGCGTATACGGAAACCGCGACAGACGACGGACGCGAAGCTCTGGTGATGCTCGATGCGGCCGCCTCGGTTTACCTATCGATACGAACGACAGGGAAGTCGCCAGCGGCACGAACAGGAGGGCAGAGTCGGCAGAACATCCACGTTATACATACTTTACGCGAAGCGCAATCCCGCCACCCAGATCTGGGCGACCGGGGCCGCTGAGCAGCAGAGCCGGCAACCGTCAGTTCAGGTCAAACAGCGACTTCGACTTTACGGACATCCCCACCGCTCACCATCTCATCGACAGTTTCGAGGTAGGCCTCGATCGCGTCGCGGATGTTGTCGAGCGCCTCCTCCTCCGTATCTCCCTGCGACCAGCAGCCAGGAAGGTGGGGACAGCTCACGTCGTAGCCTTCTTGCGACCTGTTGAGAACGACCTTGTAGATCAAATTGGCTCCCGCAGATGTCACGTGACGCCACCCTGCACCTCGATGCAGAGCTCGGCGGCCTCACGGACGCGCTCCATCAGCTCATCTAGTGACCGCGCCCGCCTGGGTGTGGAATCCGGGAGCGCGGGACGGAAGCGACGTAATAGCCGTCCGGGTTCCTCTCGATCACCACCGTGATTTCTCGGCTCACGTAGCTCTCGTGGAGGACGATCCTATTCGAGCCCTCACAAGGCTGCACGAAAACCCCGGCGGAATCAAGGTCCGCCGGGAAACTCGTGCGCGAGCAGGCGCGAAGTCAGCGCTCCAGTCTGAACCCCGGGTCCACGGCCGGGCGCTGGGCGGCGTTGGCGACGGCCCAGCCGGTGGCATACATCCACTGCGTCATGCGCGTGAGCTTGGCGATGTCGATCCGCTCCGGCTCGTCCTCCGGCGTGTGGTAGTCGGGGTGCAGGAGGGTGGTGAAGAAGATGGCCGGCACCCCCTCCCGCGCGTACGGAAGGTGGTCGCTGCGGAAGTACCAGTTCTCCGGGTGCGCGGGATCGTCCCAGCTGTTGTCGAGGAGGAAGCGGGTGTGCCGCCGGTTGGCCTCCAGTGCCATCTCCACCAGCGCCTTTGAGTTGCGGTGCGGCGCGACGGAGCCCAGGAGCGCAGCGCTGTCCGGGTGGTTGCGGCCGATCATGTCGCCGTTGAGCACTGCCACCAGCGACTCCTTTGGCACCGTGGGATGCGCGGAGTACCAGCGCGAGCCCAGCAGCCCCCGCTCCTCCGCCCCGTGCCACACAAAGAGCGCCGAGCGCCGTCCCGGCCGCCGCGCAAAGGCGCGCCCGATGGCCAGCAGCGCTACGCTCACGGTGGCGTTGTCGTCGGCGCCGTTCCAGATGGAATCGCCGTTCACCGGCTCGCCGATGCCGTCGTGGTCCTGGTGGCCGCTGAACACAACATGCTCAGTGCGCAGGCGCGGGTCGGTGCCGGGGACGCGCGCCACCACGTTGACCGACGGATAGACGAAACTCTCCACCCCGAGATCCGCGGTGAAGCGCGCGCCGTCCGCCAGGCGCTCCATCACCCCGGGGCGCACCAGGAAGACGGGCGGACCGGCGGTGGCGGGCATGGCGGCCCCCGGCTCGTCCAGGAGGTAGTGGCCTTCGCGCTGCCAGTGCTGCATCCGCCCGAAGGCGACCGTGGCGACGGTGTCCGCTACGAGCACGATGGCGGCGGGGTTCCCCGCGCGCAGCGCCGTGCTCTGCTCGCGCATGGCGGACATGGTGTAGCGCCACTCCCACAGGCTCACGCCACGCGGGGGTACGCGCGAGGGCGCCTTCAGCCGCGCGACCACGACGCGCCCCTCCGTCGCGGTGCCCGCCCCCTCCACCCGGGCGACCTGCGCATCCACGCGCGCGGTGACCGGGGCGAGGAGGACCGCATCCTCCCACAGCGCCAGCGGCGCGCCGCCGATGGCCACGGTGCTCGCCGCCGTCTGCCGTATGCGGCGCAGGGGGAAGAACTGGAAGTAGGTGCCGTCGTCGCCCGCTGGCAGCAGCCCCGCCTGCCGCGCGCGCTCCGCCACCCAGACGGAGGCGCGCAGCTCGTCCTGCGTCGCGCCCTCGCGACCGCGCATGGAATCGGACGCCATGGCGAAGAGGTCTCGGCGGAGCTCTTCGCGGGTGATGGCGGAGAGCGCGGGGGGCGCGGCGCTCGGTGCGGCGGCGCGGGAGGTCTGCGCCGCGGCGGCGCCGGCCACGACGGCCAGCATCGCGGCCAGGGCGATGGATCGGGTGTGTGGCATCCGCTGGGCCTTCGTTGGGGTGCACGCCGGAAGTCGCCGCACCGCAGCGCAC
>DASVVI010000814.1:0-3783 GCA_036386635.1 Longimicrobium sp. | reverse complement strand
CGCACGAGCTGCTGCGCGTGGCGGCCGGCGCCGCATGGCTCCTTCCGGGGATCGCCGCGCTCGTCGCCTTTCTGGCGCTGGCGGGCGGGGCGGATGGCCGGCGTCTGCTCTTTCCGTGGGTCGCGATCCTCTACCTGACCTCGTCGCTCACCTGCTACCTCGTCACCAGCGCGCTCGCGCTACGCACCGCGCGTCCCATCGCGTCGCTCGTGCTGGGGCTGGCTGCCTGGGCTGCGGTCGTCACCGCGCTGCAGCGGGGCGGATTGGGGCGCGTGGCGGCGCTGCTCGCGGGCGTGTTCGATGGGCGCGCCGGCCTCTGGACGGCTCTCGGCGCACCCTTTGACGTCGCCACCACCGCCGGCTCCCCACGGCTGGACGGTGACCCCGGCCGCTGGGCCGTGGCGATGCTCCTCTGGCTCGTGGTCGCCTCGCTGCTCGTCGCCGCCGCGGCGTGGGCCCGGCGCGAGCGGCACCACGCGACTCCACCCCGCTCTCCCCGATCCACGCCCCCGCGACGCCCGTCCTCCACGTAGCGCTCGCCCGATTTCGCTCCTCCCCCTCCCCGGAAGCAAACATGACACGGTCATACGCACGGCTCTTCCTCTCGCTGGCGCCCCTGGTGGCGGCGGCATGCGTCGCGGCACCGCCGTGCACCGGCCAGGCCGCCGCGCCGGACACGGTGCCACTGGCGATCCGGCGCGCCGCGTTCGACATCGTCTGGAACAAGGTCGACGAGACCTTTTGGGACCGCGCGCTGCTGGCGGAGCGAGGCTGGCCGGGGATGCGCGAGCGCTACCTGCCGCGTGCCCTGGCGGCGTCGGAGCCCGCGGAGTACCACCGCGTGCTGCACGAGATGGTGCGCGAGCTGCGCCTGTCGCACTTCGCCGTGGTGGGCCCGGGCGCGGTTCGCGACGCGTGGGAGCGGCCGCGGCGCGCCACGGGAGATGCCGGGCTCCGGCTCCGGCTGGTGGACGGCGAGGCGGTGGTGACGCGAGTGGTTGCGGGCGGCGCGGCCGAGCGCGCAGGGATCCGGCCTGGGTTCATCATCGACAGCATCGCCGGGGTGCCCGTCCCGCGGGGGGCGGCCGCGGGCGCTGCGCCGGCACCACGAGGCGAGCTGCCCGCCGCGGTGTCCGCTGCGCTGGAGGGGCCGCTCGGCTCCGCGGTGCGCCTCGCCTATCGCGACGGCGCGGGGCAGGCGCGCAGCTCGACTCTGATGCGGGGGCGGCGGAGCGGGCGCTTCCGGCGGATCACGTTGTACGGCATCCCGGTTCCCGGCATCCCTCCCCAGTACGGCGAGGTTGAGGCGCGGCGCCTCGCGGGGGGAGCCGGATACGTGCGCTTCTCATCGTTCCTGCAGTCGCTGCGTCCGCAGGTGATGCGCGCGATCCGCTCCATGCGCGACGCGCCGGGGCTGATCATCGACCTCCGCGGCAACCCGGGCGGACAGGACAGCATGGGACGGCGCGTGGCGAACCTGCTCGTCGAGCGCCGGTCGCCGTTCATCGTCACCCACAAGCGCGGCGGCCCCGAAGTGTTCGAGGTGGAGCCGGACGAGCCCGGCTTCCGCGGCCCCGTCGTCGTGCTGCTGGACGGCGGCAGCGGCTCGGCGGCCGAGCAGTTCGCGGCCGGTCTGCAGGAGCTGCGGCGGGTCACGGTGGTGGGCGAGCGCAGCATGGGGAGGGACCTCGACGCGACGCTCATGAAGCTGCCCACCGGAGGCATGTTCCAGTACGCGTATGGCGAGGTCCGCACCCCGTCGGGCGTCGTGATCGAGGGGCGCGGCGTGCTGCCCGACGTCGAGGTGCCGCTCACGCGCGAAGCGCTGCTCGCCGGGCGCGACCCCCAGCTGGAAGCCGCGCTCGAGTTGATCCGCGCGGCTGCACGGCCCGGGCGCTAGGCCCGCCGTCACCTTCATCATCGATGCGCCGCGGGTCCGACCCACCTGGCCAGCGCGTCTTCGAGCCCCTGCCGCGCGTCATCGCCTACCCAGGCCACGTACCCGTCCGGCCGGATCAGCACTGCGCCGGGAGCCGTGACCGCGCCGACAGCCGGGAGCTCCCACTCGCCATCGTACCGTGCATCGACTGACCGAACGCGACTTGCCCGTCCGCCGAGGTCGTAGGCGCCGGGCTCGCCGAGGTTGAGGAGCACCGGCCGCGCATCGTGCAGCAAGGTGAAGACGCGCGTCGGTCCGTCTGCGGTGACCAGGTCGAGATCGGGGATACGGCGGCCGAGCAGCGGGTGTCCCTCGCCCAGGTCGTAGCGGATGCCCAGGCCCGACATCTCCGCGGCCATCCGGCGGCGCGGCTCGTCCATGCCGAGGAGCTCGGCCACGGTTTCGCGCGCGGCCTTGCTGCGATCGTCCGGGCGGAGCAGGGCGATCTGCGCCAACGTGTTCCGCAGCACGCGCGCGCCGACGGGGTGTCGCTCCGCGTGGTACGTGTCCAGGAGGGTGTCGGGTGACGTGCCGTGGACCACCTGGGCCAGCTTCCAGCCGAGGTTCACGGCATCCTGCACGCCCGTGTTGAGGCCCTGACCGCCCACCGGACTGTGCACGTGCGCGGCGTCGCCGGCCAGCAGCACGCGCCGGTCGCGGTAGGAGGCGGCCTGGCGGGCCATGTCGGTAAACCTGGAGATCCAGGTGGGGCTGTGCATCCCGAAATCGGTCCCGTACACGGCGATGACCGCTTCGCTGAGATCGCGCAGGGTGGGCTCGCCGGCTCCGGGGCTCCGTTCGGTCACCATCACCCCCACCGGCCCCTCGTCCTTGTAGACCACCTTGCCGTCGCGGATCTCGTACTCCCGCCGCCCCAGCGCGTGGACGCCGAGCGCGTCGCGGCGGGTGCCGAGCTCCGGCTCTTCGGCCATCTCGACCTCGGCGATCAGCGCGCTCGTCGTCGCGTCCCAGCCGGGAAACCCGATGCCCGCCGCTTTGCGCACGACGCTGCGTCCTCCATCGCACCCTACCAGGTACTGCGCCCGCAGCGACCGCCCGTCGCCCAGCCCGACATCCACCCCGGCGTCGTCCTGCGCGAACCCGGCCACCTCGGTGCCGTAGTGGATCGGCACGCCCAGCTCGCGAACCCACCCGGCCAGAATGCGCTCGATGTGGTTCTGCCACAGCCCGAGCCCGTAGTTGTGCCGCGTGGGAAAGTCGCTGATGTCGAGCGGAACCCACGCGAACCCCGCGACCTGCGCCTTCTTTCCCTCCGCCAGAAACCGGTCCGCGATTCCGCGCTGATCCAGGATCTCGAGGGTGCGCGAGTGCAGCCCGCCCGCGCGCGCCCCCGCGAGCTCCTGGCTCTCGCGCCGCTCGACAATGGCGACATCGACCCCTGCGAGCGCCATCTCCCCCGCCAGCATCAGCCCCGTCGGCCCTCCCCCGGCGATCACCACCGCATGCTCCATCATCTCGCGCCTCCCACTAGCCCAGTTTCCGACCACACCCTCAGAATTTCGGCCGACAACTCTGGAGGGGCCCCCCCCCATCTTGCCGCAAGTCCGGGGGGCGCGCTATATGTTGGAAGCGGCGAGGAGGGATACTCACTCCCGCCGACATCACGAGGCCCGCGAGGAGACGACTCCCGCGGGCCTCGCCCGTTGTTCTCCCCCTCTCCCGATAGAGACCGTGTGAAAACCTGGGGGAGGGGTGGCGCAGTAGCGTCGCAATTCAGATTCAGGGCCAGTTTAGCGGCTGGAGCGTCTTGGGAAGGCTGGGGGTCTCATGGGGCGCTGAGAGGCCGGCAGCACGGCGACGCGGGGCGTAAAATCCAAGTAAAT
>DASVVI010000813.1:0-2268 GCA_036386635.1 Longimicrobium sp. | reverse complement strand
GGTCGAGGTTCATGCCGGGGGCGTGAAGGGGCCCTCACCCCCGCTCGTTCCTCGCTGCCCCCTCTCCCGATAACAGGAGAGGGCTGCGCCCTCACGTTATCGGGCGAGGGGGCGGATGGCGGTGCATTGGGCGGGCGGCGGTGTGACGTTGGGCACGGGCGGCCACACGGGGCCGCCCCTAAGGCATCTGCGCGTGAGGCAGGGATTGGGGTGGGGCGGGGGCGAGCGGGATGGGCGGAGTGCACCCTTTCCCCCGCTTGCGGGGGAGAGGGCCCGGGAGAGGGGGAACCCGGCGTTCCGCGGCGCCTGCCGCAGCGGGCTGATACCCCCTTTCACCCGAACAGCTTCGCCACCTCCGGCTTCACCACCTTGCCCATCGCGTTGCGCGGGAGCACGTCCACGCATCGTAAATCGCGGGGGAGCTTGTAGGGGGCGAGGCGCTGGCGGGCCCAGGCCTGGAGCTCGGCGAGCGGGGGCAGCGGGCCGGCGGCTTCCACGGCGAGGCACACGCGCTCGCCCCATTCCTCATCTTCGATCCCCACGACGGCGCACTCGGCGATGGCGGGGTGCTCGCGCAGGACCTCTTCGATCTCCAGGGCGGAGACTTTGAAGCCGCCCGTCTTGATGATGTCCACGCTGCGGCGGCCGAGGAGGCGGTGGTAGCCGTCCTCCACCACCGCCACGTCGCCGGTGCGGAACCAGCCGTCGCGGAACGCCTCGGCGGTGGCGTCGGGGCGGCGCCAGTACTCGCGAAAGACGGCGGGGCCGTGGATCTCCAGGTCGCCCGGGGTGCCCGGCTCGACCGGCTGCGCTTCGTCGTCCACCACGCGCGCTTCGACGGCGGGGAGGGGGACGCCGACCGAGCCGGGGCGCCGCTCGCCGTTCAGCGGGTTGGAGAGCGCCATCCCAACCTCCGTCATCCCGTAGCGCTCCAGCAGAGTGTGGCCGCTGATCTCGCGCCACCGCTCCAGCATCTGCACCGGGAGCGCGGCGGATCCGGAGACCATCAGCCGCATCCGTCTGCACCCCTCCACCATCCGCGCGCGGCGCTCCTCGTCCGCTTCTTCGAAGGCTACGATCAGCCGGCGGTAGACGGTGGGGACGGCCATGAAGAGCGTCAGCCGGCCGCTCTCGATCACGCGCCACGTCTCGTCCGCGTCGAAGCGGTGGAGGATCTCGCAGACGGCGCCGGACCAGAGGGCGCACGAGAGGACGTTGACGATGCCGTGCACGTGGTGCAGCGGGAGGACGAGGAGCGTGCGGTCCTCCGCGGTCCATCCCCACGCCTCCACCAGCGCGGTGACCTGGGCGCGGAGGTTTGCGTGCGTGGTGACGACGCCCTTGGGCTTCCCCGTGGTGCCGCTGGTGTAGACGATCATCGCCGGGCGGTCCTCGGCGACCTCCGGCAGGGCAGACGGCTCGGCGGAGAGCGCGTCGTCGGTGGTGAGGAAGCGGCGGCCGTTGCGCTCCGCCACGCGTCCCAGCACCTCGGCGAAGTCCGCGTGCGCGATGACGGTCTCCGCGTCGGCGTCCTGCACCACGTACTCCAGCTCGGCCTCGGGGTGCGAGACCGCGAGGGGGACGGCGATGCCGCCGGCGCGCCAGACGCCCCACTGTACGGCCGCGTACTCCCAGCCCGGCGGCACCAGGAAGGCCACACGCGCGCCGTCCAGATCCTCGTGCCCGTCCAGCAGCGCGGCGGCCACGCGCGCGGAGGCGTCCAGAAGCTCCACGTAGGTGAGGGTGCGCGACCCGGTGACCAGCGCGGTGCGATCTGCGTGGGCCAACGCGCGGGCGACGATGGGCGGCGAGGATGGATCAGGCATCAGCGTCGGGGCGGAGGGGAGCGCGGGTGCGGCTCACAAGGTACGGGGACGCCCCGCGGAGCGCACGGGGTTCCCGCGCGCTCTTGCGACGCCGACGCGGGGGCTCTATCTGTTCCAGGCACGCCTTTGCGCCACTCGCCAGCGGCCCGCCCTCCCGCCGCCGACGCGTGGCCCTCCATCCCCGTCCCGAGCACCGATGTCCCAACCGGTGGAGATCTCCCTTTCGGTCAACGGCGTTCCGCACCGGCGCGCGGTGGAGCCGCGGCTGCTGCTGAGCGACTTCCTGCGCCACGAGCTGCGCCTCACCGGCACCCACGTCGGCTGCGAGCACGGCGTCTGCGGCGCGTGCACGGTGCTGATGGACGGCGAGGCGGTGCGGTCGTGCCTCGTCTTCGCGGTGCAGGCGGACGGCGCGGAGCTCGGTACGGTGGAGGGCCTCGCT
>DASVVI010000812.1:0-2935 GCA_036386635.1 Longimicrobium sp. | reverse complement strand
GAAGCGCTCTCCTCCTTCTTCCTCCTGGTGATCGCCGGCGAGTTCAACTCGGGGAAGAGCTCGTTCATCAACGCCCTGCTCGGCGAAAAGATCCTCCCCGAGGGCGTCACCCCCACCACGGACCGCATCAACCTCGTGCGCCACGGCGACGAGCCCGGCGAGGAGATGGTGGAGGCGTACCTCCTGGAGCGGCGCCACCCCGCCGAGATCCTGCGCGACCTCAACATCGTCGACACCCCGGGGACCAACGCCGTCATCCGCGAGCACGAGGAGCTCACGCGCGACTTCGTGCCCCGCTCCGACCTCGTGCTCTTCGTGACCTCCGCGGACCGCCCCTTTACGGAAAGCGAGCGCGGCTTCCTGGAGCAGATCCGCACCTGGGGGAAGAAGATCGTCTTCATCCTCAACAAGATCGACCTGCTGCAGGACCCCATGGACCGGCGGCAGGTGACCACCTTCGTCAGCGAGAACGCGGAGCGGCTGCTGGGCGAGCCTGCGCTGGTGCTGCCCGTCTCCGCGCGGCAGGCCAAGGAGGCGCGCGAGCAGAACGACGACGCGCTGTATAAGGAGAGCGGCTTCGCGGCGGTGGACGACTACCTGCTCAACACGCTGGATCAGGAAGAGCGCGTCCGGCTGAAGCTCCTCAACCCGCTCAACGTCGGGCTCACGCTGGCGCGGAAGTACAAGGAGACCGCCTTCGACCGGCTCAAGATGCTGGCCGAAGACGTCTCCACGCTCCAGAACATCGACACGCAGCTCGGCGCGTTCCACCAGGAGATGCTGCGCGACTTCGAGCCGCGGCTGGGTCGCATGGACGCGCTCCTTTCGGAGATGGAGGTGCGCGGGCTCAACTTCTTCGACGAGCGCATCCGCTTCGGCCGCATCCGCGAGCTGATGAACAGCGAAGCGATCCGCCGCGACTTCGAGCGCGACGTGGTGGGCGACACCCCGCGCGACATCGACGACGAAGTGGGGCGCGTCATCGACTGGATCGTGGAGCGCAACCTGAAGCTGTGGCAGGACATCAGCGGCTACATCGACCGCCGCCAGATCGCCCGCCACCGCGAGGGGATGATCGGCGAGGTAACCGGCAACTTCTCGTACAACCGCCAGGCGCTGCTGGACTCCATCGGCCGCGCCTCGCGCGAAGCGGTTGGCACTTACAACCGTGAGGCGGAGGGCCGCAAGCTGGCCGACGAGGTGCGCTCCTCGTCCGGCATGACCATGTTCGCCGGCGCGGGGATGGGCCTTGGCGTGCTGATGACCGCGCTCCTCACCGGCGCCGTGGCGGACGTGACGGGCGTGGTGCTGGCCACCACGCTGGCGGCGACGGGTCTGTACGTGATCCCCGCGCGGCGCCGTCAGGCCAAGGCCGAGTTCACGCAAAAGATCTCCGACCTGCGCACCCGCCTGCGCGACGCCCTCACGCGCCAGGTGCACGGCGCCATCGGCGACAGCACGGAGCGCGTCAACGAGAGCATCGCCCCCTACCGCCGCTTCGTGCAGGTCCAGCAGGACCAGCTCAACGAAGCCCGCGACGAGCTCGTGACCTCCGAAGACGCCCTCCTTCGCCTGCGCGCGGAGATCGAGGGGAAGCGGTAGCTGCACGCGGGAAGAATACACTGTTGTGTCGCGGCCAAGACAATTATCTTGGCCGTGACACTTTTGTCGTGGAGGTGCGAATGGTCGCGGATGCGAAGGACCCGCGCGCCCGCGAACGGCGGTTCGCGGATCTGCTCGAGCAGGCGTTCGCGTCGGCCGGGTGGGCAGTGGAACGGGCAGCGACCAAGCCGGACCAGGCGGACTTCGTTGTGCGTCAGAGCGCGGAGTCTCCGTGGTGCGTAATCGAGGTCAAAGCGGGGGCGGAAGGGCGAAGCGATCGCCTCATACCGCTCTGGGCACAGGCGTGTCTGGAGGCGTCGCAGTGGCGAGGCGCGGGGCGGCCGGTGGCTGTGGTGGCGGCCCCAAAGATCTCTTCGAAAGCGGCGGACGCAGTCCTGGAGTTCGCTTCCAGGTATGCGCCCGAGACGGCCGCCGGGGTGATCGACTCCGCGGGGCTGCGGCGCTTCCACGGCGAGGGCCTCGAAACGCTCAACGCCGATCCTGACGAGCCACGCGCGAGCGGCCGCGCGGCGGTTGCTTCGCACGCGGACCTCTTCTCCGATCTCAACCAGTGGCTGCTGTAGGTGTTGCTCGCGCCCGAGATGCCGGAGGATCTCCTGACGGCACCCCGCGGCCGTTACCGGAATGCGTCCGAGCTGGCGAAGGCGGCACGTGTATCGGCATCGGTGGCGTACCGGTTCACACGGCAGCTGGTGCGCGAGGGCCACATGGACGAGTCGCGGCGTTACCTGCGCCTCGTACGGCGGCAGCCGCTTTTCGAACGGTGGCTGCACTCGGCGTCGCGCCCCAGACGGGAGATGCCGGTCCGCGTGCTGATTGGAGACCCCCGCAAGGAGGCCGCACGGCTGGCGCAGGGCGGCGATGGATGTCTTGGGCTTTTCGCGGCCGCGGACGCGCTTCACCTGGGGTTCGTGCACGGCGTCCCGCCCCACGTCTACCTGCAGCGCGACCCGTTCGGAGGCGGAGCGGCCCGGCAGAACATCGTTCCCGCCGAGCGGCACGAGGCACCCATGTTGATCCTGCGAGAGCGGCCGGCGGGGAGCTCTGTATTCCGGGGGATGGTGGAGAGGGACGGCGTGTGGGTCAGCGACGCCATCCAGATCTGGCTCGACGTCTCCTTGCACCCGTCGCGCGGGTCCGAGCAGGCGGACGCGATCCGACGCCGCGTACTGGAGCCGCTGATCTCAGGGCCGGAGGAAGGATGAGCGAGGTGGACTCCTTTGCGCGACTCGTGGATGCGCTGCGCCCCTGGCTCGGGCACCTGGTGATCGTAGGCGGCTGGTCGCACCGCCTGCACCGTCTGCATGAGCTG
>DASVVI010000811.1:0-2850 GCA_036386635.1 Longimicrobium sp. | reverse complement strand
ACTTGGGGCGATCGCTCACCACCCGCTGCAGCCTCGTCCCCCGCCCTCCGCACAGGATCAGCGCCGTATGTGCCAAATGACTCCCTCCGCGGCAGGCCGCACCCGGTTCCCGTAGCCACGGCGCCCCGTCACGGCGCGTTCCACGCAGCCACCGCGTCCGCCGGGCGCCCGTGGTGCGGGCGCTCGGCCTCCACCAGGGCGCGGATGATCTCGGCCGCCTCGGCAAGGTCGCCCGCCACGTAGTCCGCGCGGACGGAGCCCTCGCGGTGCACCCCGTCGCCGTACCCGGTACGGACGAGGATGGTTGTCGCGCCCACCCCGCTCCCCAGCTCCACGTCGCACGCCTTGTCTCCCACCACGAAAGAACGCGGCAGCTCCGCGTTGCACGCCGCGGCAGCCTGCTCGGCCAGCCCCGGGCCGGGCTTGCGGCAACGGCACGCGTCGTCCGGATGGTGGGGGCATACGAAGATCCCGTCCAGCGACGCCCCCTGCTCCTCCAGCAGCAGGCGCAGCCGGGCGTGGATGCGGCCGAGGGTCGCCGCGTCGAAATAGCCGCGCGCCAGACCGGACTGGTTGGTGACGACCGCCACCCGCAGACCCGCCTGGCGGAGGCTGCGGATCCCCTCCGCCGCCCCGGGGAGAAGCTCCAGCTCCGCGGGGTCGGACAGGTAGTGCCGCTCCACGTTGATCGTTCCGTCGCGGTCCAGCATCACCAGCCGCCCCGGCCCTCCGGGCGGGGTGGCCGGTGCCTGCGCGGGCTCCACGTTCCGCCCGCCCCCGGGCGCCCCGCCGCGGTCCCGCTCGGCCGGGGACACCGGGCCCCCGCCTCGCACGTTTTCTTTGATCCGGCTCATCGTCAGGTCCAGGGAGAACCGCTGCTCCAGCCACTCGCGCGCCATGCGCCGCACCCCCGCGCACGGAGCCGCGATCCGGTCACCCCGCTCCACGGCAGCCTGACGGAACCGGGCCGGCGACCGCCACCACCCGCGGCTGGTTTGCGGGGCGGGTGGACGTGCCGGTTCCGCGAGAACCCCGAATTTAGAGCAACGCGAACGACCATGCAATGGCCCCGCCACTCCGCCCGCAGCGCCTAAGTCCATCGTGCGCAGGGGCTTACGAGCCACTGGCCGTGCGATAGGCGGCGATCGTGTCGGCGGTGCACCGCTCCCAGCTGAACCGCCGCGCCCGGGCCAGCGACCGCTCGCGCAGCGTGGCGCGGAGCGCGGGGGTGCGGTACAGGTCCAGCATCGCCTGGCAGAGCGCGTCCCCGTCGCGCGGGTCGACCATGATGCCGGCGTCGCCCACCACCTCTGGAAGGGACGAGGTGTTGGAGGTGATGACGGGGACGCCGCACTGCATGGCCTCCAGCGGCGGAAGCCCGAATCCCTCGTACAGCGACGGGTAGACGAACGCCGTGGCGCCGCTGTAGAGCGCGGCCAGGTCCTCGTCCGCCACGAAGCCGGGAAGGATGATGCGCCCGCGCAGCTCGCCCGCGCCCGAGATCGCCTCGAAGATCCCGTCGTGGTGCCATCCCTTCGTCCCCGCGAGCACGAAGTACAGGTCGCGCACCCCCTCGTCGCGCACCAGCCGGATGAACGAACGGATCGCGTGATCCATGTTCTTTCGCGGCTCCAGCGTGTTGAGGCTGAGCAGGTACGGCGCGTCCGGAATGCCGTAGCGGGCCTTCACCCGCGCGATCCGCTCCGCGTCGGCCACGGGGTGGAAGCGGTCCGGCGCGGCGGCCAGGGGGGTGACGAACACCCGCGCCGGGTCGATCCCCGTGTGCTCGCACAGGTCGTCGCGCCCGGAGGCCGAGATGCAGATCGCCCACGCCTCCGCGTCCAGGCTGGCGAGCACGGCCCGGAAACGGCGCAGCACGTGGACGTCGAACAGCTCCGGAAAGAGCACCGGGATCAGGTCGAGCACGGTGAGCAGGCGCGCCGGCGGCCTCCCCCGCCCCGCCCAGCGCGGGAGCGGCGCCGAGGGGGAGTGGAAGACGTCGGCGTCCACCCAATCGCCCAGCCGGCGGTGCCCCAGTGCGGCCTCGGCGGCCTTCACCCCCCGCGCCATGACCCCGCGCACCACGCGCACGTGCTTCGCCTGCGACGGGCGCAGGTCCATGCGCAGCAGCGGGTGCGCGAGCGCCTCCACCAGCCCCGCGCGCGGCGGCGCCACCAGCGGAACGTGGCGCAGCGCTGGGGCTTCGGCCACGTGCGCCCTCGCCAGCCCGCGCACCCGCGCCGATTCCACCGCCGAGAAGCGCAGCTCGCACTCCGGCGAGGCGGCCAGCCCGTGCGCGAGCCGCTCCGTCACCCGGTAGGTGCCCGTGCGGCTGAGCTGCGACCGGTGCCCCGCGCCCAGAATGGAAACGTCGTACACCACCCGCATCGGCGCGGCCTCGTGCGTCGTCACGCCGCGCCCCCGCCGGCCGCGGCGGCCGCGAGCAGCCCTTCCTCGATCTCCGCGATCGTGCGCTCGAACGTGAAGTCGCGCTCCACGGAGCCGCGCGCGCTGCGCCGGATGCGCTCGAAGAGCTCCTCGTCCCGCAGCAGCCGCCCGATCTGGCGCGCGCACGCCTCCGCGTCGCCGGGCGCGAACACGAGCGCGTTCTCGCCGTCGTGCACCACCTCGCCGCTTCCGCCGGTGCCGGTGGCGACGACGGGGAGGCCGCACGCCATCGCCTCCAGGATGGTGATGCCGAACGGCTCGTTCCACACGGAGGGGAAGACCAGCACGTCGTGGTCGTGGTACAGCGCCACGATCTCCGCGCGCGGCACGCGGCCGCGGAAGCTCACCGCCTCCTCCAGCCCCAGCCCGCGCACGCGCCGCCGGAGCTCGTGCCCGTACGGG
>DASVVI010000810.1:0-3320 GCA_036386635.1 Longimicrobium sp. | reverse complement strand
TAGGATCTAGATGGGGCAGGGGTGGGCAGACACGCAGGTCGGCCCCTACGGGATCGGTGCGGATACGGGAAAATGGCCGCCGGGAGCGTGGGCTCACGGCGGCCTTGTTGTGCATCACAGGAGGTCAGACGGTGGCGGGCTCGCGGGTCCAGAGGGTGGCGGTCTCCTGGACGAAGTCGCCGAAGGTGCGCGGGAGGTGGCCGACGATGCGCTCCGTTTCGGCGATCTGCTCGGCGGTGGCGTGCAGGCCGCGGTCCTGGAAGAGCGCGTACATCAGCGCAAAGTCGTACACCATCCAGCCTGGGAGCATCTTCCCCGCCTCGCGCGCCCAGGCCTGGAGGTCGTTGCCGGCGTAGCGAACCTCGCGGCCGAAGACCTCGCCGTACGCCCGCGCGCACTCCGGGCCGGTGAGCGGCTCGGGGCCCACCAGCGCGTAGCTGCGGTTCTCAAAGCCGGAGCGGGTGAGCGCGTTGGCGGCCGCCTCGGCGATGTCGCGCACGTCCACGCGCGAGATCCCGGCGTCGCCGATGGGCTGCGGGTAGATCCCGTGCTCCTGGATCACCTCGCGGAACCAGTAGTCGTTCTGGTAGAAGTTGTTGGGGCGGAGGATGGTGTACCCGATGCCGCTGCGCCGGATCGCTTCCTCGATGGCGAGCTTGGCCGCGAAGTGCGGGATGTGCGGCCCCTTCTCCGCGTCGTGCACCGACAGGTAAACGATGCGCGCGGCGCCGGCGCGGCGCGCCTCGTTGACTGCGGCGAGCCCTTCCTGCAGCTCCGTGTCCGCGACGGCGTTGAGGAGGAAGAGCGTGTCGAAGCGGGAGAAGACCGTGTGGTAGCACCCCGGATCCCGCAGGTCGCCCACCACCGCGGTGGCGCCCTCGGGAAGGGAGCCCGCCTTTTCGGCCGACCGGGTGAGGACCCTTACGTCCTCGCCGCGCGCCAGGAGCTCACGGGCCACTGCCCCGCCGACCGTACCCGTTCCGCCAAGAATCAGGTGTTGCATGGTTCCGCTCCCGGTTGATGTGTCCATCGATCGAGGGGGAAGGTAGGCGGGCACGCGTGGCGCGGCATGGTTCAGATGACCTATGCTGCTGAAGGGCACCTATTTAGCAATGGAACCGTAGACGGGGCCCCTCGCAATTCCTCGGTACTTGTGTATATTTATCGAGGATCCCCGAACGCATACCTATGATTACTCGGCAGCAGCAGGTCCTAGAACTCGTCCACCTGAATGGCGTGCTCCGGCCGAAGGACCTGGCCAAGCGCGGCATTGGCTCGCGCTACCTGTCGACCCTCGTGCGGGAGGGAATGCTGCGGCGCACCGGGCGCGGCCTGTACGTGCTCCCCACTCACATTCCATCACAGCACCACTCGCTCGCTGAAGCCGCGCGGCGTGTACCGAATGGGATCGTGTGCCTGCTCTCGGCGCTGCGCTACCATGAGCTCACGACGCAGGCTCCGTTCGAGGTCTGGATGGCCATCCCGGAGAAGGCGTGGCAGCCGCGGGTGGACCACCCTCCGATCCGGACCGTGCGCGTATCCGGGAAGGCACTGGAATTCGGGGTCCAGCAGCACGATGTGGAGAGGGTCAGCGTGAGGATCTACTCCCCCGCCAAGACGGTTGCCGACTGCTTCAAGTTCCGTAACAGGATCGGTCTCGATGTAGCCCTCGAGGCACTTCGGGATGCACGGGCCAAGCGTGTCGTCACGATAGACGAACTCTGGCGCGCGGCCGAGGCAACGCGGATGCAAAACGTGATGCGCCCGTAGCTGGAAATGGTCGCTGGACCAGGAAGGTGGGAAGGAACGTCGCGGCCTCGATCCGGCAGCGGCTGCTCAACCACGCGCATGCGCAGGGGCGGTCGTTCGATCTGGTGCTGACGCGCTTCGGTCTCGAACGGCTTCTCTACCGGCTCAGCCGGTCCGCACACGGAAACGAGTTCGTGCTTAAAGGCGCGATGCTCTTCCAGGCGTGGACCGAACTCCCGAATCGCCCCACCCGCGACCTCGACCTGCTGGGCTGCGGGGACGAAACCATCGAGCACTTGGCGCGTGTTTTCCGGGAGATCTGCGCTCAGAGGGACGACGAAGTAGACGGGCTGGTTTTCGACGTCGCGTCGGTGCGAGCGACCGAGATCCGTGAGAACCAGGAGTACGGTGGTGTCCGGGTGACCTTCACCACCCATCTCGCCGGAGCCCGGATTCCGCTCCAGGTCGACATCGGGTTTGGGGACGTGGTGACGGCGGGACCGGTGCAGATTGAGTTCCCCACCCTACTCGACCTGCCCGCGCCGGTGCTGGCCGCGTACTCTCGGGAATCCGTTGTTTCCGAGAAATATCAAGCGCTCGTCGAGCTGGGGATCGCGAATACCCGGCTCAAGGACTTTTTCGACCTCTACGTGCTCAGCGACCGGTTTCTCTTCGACGGCCTCATACTCGTGGAGGCAATCCGCGCCACGTTCGTCAGACGAGGTACGGCGCTCCCGGACGGGATTCCGACCGGGCTCTCCGACCTGTTCGCGCAGGACCGCGCGAAGCAAGCACAGTGGACTGCGTACATACGTAAGGGGAAGCTGGGCGGGGCGCCGCATGGGCTCGAGCCCGTGATCCTCCGCCTCCGAGAGTTCCTAATCCCGCCTACCGAAACGCTTCGGTGCGGCGAAGCCTTCGCCCGCGTCTGGGCAGCAGGCGGACCCTGGTTGCCACGGGAGTAGCGCGGCAGCCGGCGCACGTCGCCTCGTAGCCGGGCACAATGATGGGAGCTACCGGCTCACATTCCGTTCGGCATGGGCACGGGCGCGATGCCATCGATGGTGGGGAGGGGGGCGGAGGCGGGGGTGGTGTCGACCTGGACGGGCGGGGGGCCGACGGGGGAAGCGCCCGTGCTGCCCAGGACCGCCTTGGCGTAGCCGTTGGCGGGGTCGCCGCCGGCGCGGCGGATGCGGTTGACGGTGCCGGGGCCGCGGTTGTAGGCGTGCAGCGCGGCCTCCACGTCGTTGTCGTAGGCGCGCAGGAGACGGTTGAAGTAGCGGAAGCCCAGGCGCAGGTTGGTGTCGCGGTCGAAGAGCTGCTCGCGCGTGACGCCGGGCTGCAGCTCGTCGGCCGTGGCGGGCATGAGCTGCGTGAGGCCCAGCGCGCCGACCGGGCTCACCGCGCGCGGCCGGAAGGCGCTCTCCACGCGCACCAGGCGGAAGGCGAGGTCCGGCTTCACCCCTTCCGCGTGCGCCGCCTTCAGGATCGCCGAGGCCAGGGTGGGCTCGATGCCGTAGCGGCGCGCGTAGTCGTCGGCCTGGCGCTCCATCGCCTTGGCGGCCTGCGCG
>DASVVI010000809.1:0-10658 GCA_036386635.1 Longimicrobium sp. | reverse complement strand
GTCCAACGTGTGGGACACGGAGCAGTGCGTGCTGGAGCGCACCCCCGAGGGCGCCTGGCAGATCGTGCCGCGCGAGGGCACTACCAACGAGACGCTGCTCAACGGCGAGGCGATCACCTCGGCCCGCCCGCTCCACGACGGCGACGTGATCGCCGTCGGGCGCGTGGCGAAGGGGATCGTCAAGCTGCCCCTCACCGCCCGGCAGGGCTGACGGATGGCGTGGAAGTGCCCCCAGTGCGGCTTCGTGCACGAGGACGACGCTACCCTCAGCTGTGAGGCGTGCGGCTTCACCCGCGCGGGGAAGCTCGTGCTCGTGTCCGAGGAGACCACGAAGCAGCTCAGCGTGGGGGTGGACACCGCCATCGGCAAGCGGCTGCTGGAAAGCTTCGCGGGTGGCGACCACGTGTACGCGGCGGACCCGCAGTTCCTGGTGGCGCGCGACCTGGTGCGGGGCGGATGGAGCATCTCCCCCGCACCCGCCACCAAGAACCCGACCTTTCTCAACGGCGCGGCGCTCGGTGACGCGCCGGTGCCGCTGGTGAAGGGCGCCATCATCTCCATTGGCCCGACCCGGCTGCGGCTGCGCGTCGAGAGCGAACCGTGATCCAGCCCGACGATCTCCCCCCCGATGGCGCGCCGGAAGCCGGCGAGACCGCGCCGCTCGTGCCCGAAAACGCGCCCGCCGCCGAGCCGCCGCCGGAAGACGCGCCTGCTCCCGCCATCGAGCCGCAGCCTGAGCCGGAACCAGCCGCTGCCCCGGCCGTCAGCGGATCAACGGGGCTGGTGAACGTGCTGGAGGTGCGGGAGCTGGACTGGGATGCCATCCGCGCCGCCGTCACCACCCCGTTCGCGCAGGAGCGCGCGGAGCGGATCATCGGACGGATGGAGGAGCGGCTAGCGGGGGGCGGGCCGGTGGGGCTCGCCTTCGAGGAGTACGCGGCGGGTCCAGACGACCGCGCGGTGCTGATCGGCGAGGACTGGCCGGTGGGCGAGGTATGGTTCGTGGGCGACCTGCACGGCGACCTGCTGGCGCTGGAGTCCGCGCTGCAACACATCGACCGAAGCGGCGGCGGCGCGGATGCGCGCATCGTCTTCCTGGGCGACCTGTTCGACGACGGCGTGCACTCGGCCGAGGTCGTGCTGCGCATCTTCGAGCTGCTGCTGGACGGACCGATGCGCGTGACCGTGGTGACGGGGAACCACGACGATGCGGTGCAGTGGGAGGACGGCCGCTTCGTATCGACCGTCCTGCCCTCCGACTTCACCGACTGGCTGAACCAGGCTACCGCGGAAGGCCACCCCTGGGCGGAGCGGCTGGGGCGGGCGATCGTGCACTTCTTCCGCCGAACGCCGCGCGCGCTCTTCTTTCCGGACGGGCTGCTGGTGGCGCACGGCGGGATTCCGCACACGGACCTGCACCCCGTGCTGGCGGAGTGCAGGGACTGGAACGACCCGCGCGTGCTGCAGGACTTCGTGTGGCTGCGCGCCCACCCGCGCGCCCGCAAGCGCATCCCCAACCGCACCACGCGGGGGAGCGAGTTCGGGCGCGAGGACTTCGCGGCTTTCTGCGATTTGGCCACGCGGCTGGGGCGCCCGGTGAGCCGGATGCTGCGCGGGCACGACCACGTGGAGGAGCGCTTCGCCGTGTTTCCCGCCTGGGCGGAGCACCCCGCGCTCACGATCAACGCCCTCTCGCACCGGCTTCCGCGCGAGGTGTTCGGGCCGTACGAGCGCGTGCCCGTTGTGGCGCGCTGGGTGCGCGGCGAGCTTCCGGAGGTGCGGCGGCTGTTCATTCCGCCCGAGCTGATCCGCGAGATCTACCCGGAGCCCGGCGGCGTGGAGGAGGCCGGATGAGCCGCGTCGTGGCGCGCTGCCCCAACTGCGGCGTGGAAAACGACGACGCCAGGGGCGGTCCCTGCGAGGTGTGCGGTACCGAGTTGCGCTTCTGGTGCCGCCTGCACGGGGCGGAGACGGGCTGGCTCGACTCCCCCGACTGCCCCCGCTGCGCCGCGGAGGAGCAGGCCCGCCGCTCGCGCCCGCCGCCGCCGCCCGCGCCCGCGCGGCGGCCCGTCCCGTCCCGCTGGCGCCGCCGCGCGCCCGTCGAGCGCGCTCCGGCCGAGCGCCCGTACGTACCGCCCCCCGAGCCCGCCCGCGACCCGCGCGAAGTCTTCCGCGAGGGCGCCGAGGACCTGCGCCCGTACATGGAGGCCGGCGCCGACGTGGCGGGGCGCCTGGTCCGCGCGACGTTCGCGGTGATCCGCAGCGTCATTCTGTTCGGAGTGCTGGGCGCGATCGTCGGGGGAGTGTTCGCGTACAACCAGCGCGGCGACCTGGTGTGGCCGGTGATCTCCGGCGCTCTCATCGGCGGCGCCGTTGGCCTCCTCTTCGGCGGCATCGGCGCGCTCCGCATCCTCTTTGCGGGCACCTCTCGCCGCGTGCGGTAGCGTACCAAAAAAGGGGCTCACGCGGAGGCGCGGAGACGCAGAGGAGAGGGGCAAGAGTTCCCTCCCGCGTCTCCGCGTCTCCGCGTGAGACTGCGGTTCCTACGCGAGCGGGAGCGTCAGGGTAAAGGTGCTGCCGACGCCCACCTCACTTTCCACCGCGAGCGTGCCGCCCATCCCCAGGGCGAGGTCGCGGCTGATGGCGAGGCCGAGCCCCACCCCCTGCTGGCTCTCGTGCGTCCTGTGCCGCTCCACCTGCACGAACGGCTCGAAGATGCGCTCGAGCTGCTCCGCGGGGATGCCCCGGCCGGTGTCGGTCACCCGAATGCGCATCACGCCCGCCGCCGGGTCGGGGACGCAGCGCACCGCGACGCGGCCCCCCTCGCCCGTGAACTTGACGGCGTTGGTGAGAAGGTTGAGGAGCACCTGGCGCAGCTTCTCCGGGTCGGCGCGGACGAGGTGCGGCGGGCCGCACGCGTCGTGCTCGAAGGCGAGCCCCTTGGCGGCGATCTGCGGCGACATCAGGGGCTCGATGTCCGCCAGGAGCGCCGCGAGATCAACTTCGGCGATGTTGTACTCCACCTGTCCCGCATCCAGCCGCGCGAAGTTGAGGATGTCGTTGACCAGCGACAGGAGGTACTGGTTGGCGCGCCGGATCCGCTGCAGGTCGTGCTCCTGCGCCTCGGTGACCGGGCCGCGCAGCCCCATGGTGAGGAGCTCGGCGTACCCGGCGATGGCATTCAGCGGGGTCCGGAGCTCGTGGCTCATCGTGGAGAGAAACTGGCTCTTGGCCTGGTTCGCGGCCTCCGCGTGCGCCCGCTGGCGCTCGGCATCCGCGCGCGCGGCTTCCACCTCCTGCCGGGCCCGCACCTGCTCCGTCACGTCGTAGGCCGCGCTGGCGATGGCGTACACCTCGCCGGCCGCATCGCGCAGCGGCTGGTAGCCGATGTTGAAGAAGCGCTCCTCCAGCGCGCCGTCCGCCTGGTTCGCGATCAGCACGCCCCGCTCGGTGGCGGAATACGGCTCGCCCGTCTCGTACACGCGGTCCATCGTCTCACAGTAGCCCGTACCCGCGAGCTCGGGGAAGGCCTCGCGCACCGTGCGGCCCAGGAGCGGCCGGCCCTGCCCCGGCGAGCGGGCGTAGACGGGGCTCACGATGGAGTAAACGTGCTCCGGGCCGGTGAGCACCGCCACGGCGATGGGCGCCTGCTCGAAGACCTCGCGCAGCCGCTGCTCGGCGGCTTCGGCGGCGTCGCGGGCCGCACGCTCGGCCTCCACGTCCGTGTTGGTGCCGAACCAGCGCAGCACCCGCCCCGCCGCGTCGCGCACCGGCATCACGCGGGTCAGGAAGCGGCGGAACGCGCCGTCCGCGCCACGCAGCGGAATGATCATCTCGAACGGCGCCCCGGTGGCGAGCGAGGCCTGCCACCGCTCCACGACGCCGGCCAGCTGGGCGGGGTCGTGCACGGACTGCCACCCCCACCCCTCCATTTGCTCGGGCGTGGCGCCGGTGTACTCATACCAGCGTGCGTTGTACCAGTCGATGTAGCCGTCCGCGCGCGCCGTCCACGCCAGCGTGGGGATGGCGTCCGCGAGGGTGCGGAACTGGCGCTCGCTTTCCGCCAGCGCGGCCTCGATGCGGCGGCGCGGGGCGATGTCGCGCCAGAACACCGCCACGCCTCCGGCGGCGGTGGGGTAGGCGTCCACCTCCGCCACCAGCTCCAGCCCCTGACCGGCGTACTCGGCGGTGAAGTGGACCTCCACCCCCTCGCGCGCCACCTGACGGTACGAGCTCTCGAAAAGGGTGCCCACCGTCCCCGGAAAGACTTCCCACATCGTGCGGCCCAGCAGCGAATCGCGAGGCATACCCACGCTCCGCTTCATCGCGGCGTTGGCGCTGGTGAAGCGGAATTCGGCGTCCAGCACGAAGTGCGCGTCGGCCATCGCCTCCAGGATCTCCTGCGCGTTCCGCCGCGCCCGCTCGGCCTCCTGGCGTGCCTCCTCCGCCTCTTTGTAGAGCCGAGCGTTGTCCACCGCCGCCGCCGCACGCCGCGCCAGCTCCTCCGCGAACGCCACGTCGTCCGGGCCGAAGCGCCGTCCAGACTCGCCAATGCCGAAGCCGAGCGCGCCGAGCACCTTGCCGTGCGCGACCACCGGCACGGTCATCAGCGAGCGGAAGCCGATGGAACGGAGCAGCTCCAGGTGCTCGCTGTCGCGCGCCACCTGCTCCAGCACGGCGTCCGGGATGTCCTCGATCAGCTCGGGCTCTCCCGTGCGGAGCACCAGGGCGGCTCCGGCGGGCTCGTCCGCGCGGATGGGGTAGCGCCGGGCGAGCTCGCGCACGAACGCCGTCCTGTCCGGGTCCGTGTGGTGGATCGCCACCATTCGTACGGTGCCGTCGCCGGCGTCCACCGTGTACGCGCACCAGTCCGCGATGTCCGGTACGGCGAGGGCGACGACCTGCCGCAGGGTCGCCTCGTAGTCCAGCGACGAGGCCAGGCGCGTGCTCGCCTCGGCCAGGAAGGCAAGGCGGCGCGCGGCTTCGTCGGCGGCGGCGCGGGCCCGTTCCGCCTCGCCGGTACGCGCCTCGAACTCCGCCGCTCCCTCCTGGAGCTGCTGGTTGGCCATCTCCAGCTCCAGCGCCTGCTCCGCAAGCTCGTCGTTGCGGGCGCGCAGCTCCGCCTCGGCGTGTACGCGCGCGGAGACCTCCCGCCAGAACACCGCGATGCCACCCTCGTCGGTGGGGTAGGCGTCGATCTCGATGTGGCGGTCGTATCCCTCGCCCACGTAGTGGTGGGCGAAGTGCGCCTCCACCCGCTCCGCTGCCACACGCCGGTACTGCCGCTCCGCTTCGGTGCCCACGGAGGCGGGAAACACCTCCCAGTGCGTGCGTCCCAGCAGCGCCTCCGCCGGCATGCCCAGCGCCCGCAGCGCGGCACGGTTCACCGACAGGATGCGGAACTCGGCGTCCATCGTGATGTGCTCGTCCGCCACCTGGTCCAGCACGCGCGCCGCCCGCCGCTCCGCGCGCTCGGCCTCCACGCGGTGAGTGTCGTCGCGCAGGGTGAGCACGGCTCCGAGCCGCTCGCCCGCGGGCCCCACGATGGGGCGCGCCGTGCCCACCGCGAAGGTCTCGCCACCGTCCGGCCGGCGGATGCGCCAGCGCTCGTCCACCACCGTCTCGCCGCGCAGTACGGCGCGCGAAAGCGGGAGCTCGGACGATGGGTAGGGGCGGCCGTCCTCAGTGAGCAGGTTGTACGTCTCGGCGTAGCCTTCGGGGCGCACGTCCAGCCGGACGGTGCCGTGCATGCGCGCCGCCGCCTCGTTCACGAAGATGATGCGGCCCTCCGCGTCGGCCAGGATCACCCCCTCCGCGAGCTGCGCAAGCGCGGCCGCGACGAGTGAGGGCGGGCCGGTCTCCGCGTCTTCGCGTGGGGTGGTGGGCGCGTGGCCCCGTGAGTCGGACGGCATCCGGGTGCGGATGGGGGATGGAACGGACGCGGCGGGCGGCTCCGCCTCGCCAATCACAAGCGGGCAAGGCAAGATACCGGCCCCTGTGCGCCGCACGATAGCGGATTCCGGGACGGTGTGGAAGCGGGATGAAGTCAGCGCATCTGCCGCGATGCACCCTTGCCGGCGGGCGGATCGGGTGCCGGAAGCTTCGAGAGGCGGACGCGAGCGTATCCCTGGCTCTTACGGTCCTCGGGATGAGGCTCGAGTCCGATCACGGTGATCTGGCCCTCCTCCGGTCCGTACACCCAGAACAGCCGCCCTGCGCCGGGGGTGTTATTCTCCAGGTATGATTGAAATACTTTGCGACCGTAGCGCTGCGTGAGAGCGTCGATCTCGTGGCTGTTCAGCCCTGGATGTTTGGGATTGTCCCTCAGCAGTACAGTAGCCTTCGACCACTTCTTAAACAGCTCCCGGTCGTCAGCGCCGATCACTCCCTGTTTGTGCTCCTTTAGTAAGCGCTTCCAGAGCTCCAGAATCTCCGGAACGCCCTTACGCACGACGTAGGGCACTTCGCCTCCCAGGTCAGTCCTCGTTGATGAGGTCCTCCACCTCGCTCAGGTCGAACTCGTCGCCCACGTTACCCTCAGCCATTTGCCGCATCGCCTCGTCCATGTGGGCGAGGGTGCGTTTCGAGATCGTCTCCGGAGCCCGCAGCACGCGCGGCTCCAGCATGACGCGTCCATCATCGTACTCAACGGCATGCCAGTACGTGTACTCCGACGACCTCAGGGTCACCCTGCGCTTGCTGTCCGCCTTCAGATCGTACTCGCCTATGACATTCGCCACTAAACGCCTCCCTGGTCGATGTGGGTGGGAAATCCCACTGTGGGAAGGTAGCGCAACCTGTCTCTCAAGTGAAGTGCTGCGCCTGGACCAAGACGCACAGTAGGCCGGTCACGAGTGCAGCGAAGCCCGAATGAGCACGGCCCTGGCCACTCATCTGCGAGCCAGGGCCGTTTTGTCGGTACCAGCGCTTTACATCCAGGGCATCGGCGGGACGACGGCGGGCTCGCGAAAGGGGCCGTCGCCGAGGAAGGGGACGGCGCCGCGGCCATTGAGGTTGTCAAAGGAGTAGAAGGAGAAGCCCTGTACTCCTTGCTCGCGTCCGATGCGGATCTGGCGCGCGATCTCGTCGTGCGGCATGCCGGACGCGATGCCGATGTACACGTGCCGGCCCGTGGGACGCATCCCGGCGAGATGGTCCTCCAGCATGCAGCGCCAGTCCGGGTTGGGCTCGCGGCCGGGGCGGCGCAGGTAGGTGCAGCGCTCCTCGTTGACGCGGAAGTAGGCCATCGGCACGGCCACGTCCAGCGACCCCTCGCGCGCCCATCCCCACGTGTCCTGATAGAACTGCCCGACCCCGCTGGACGACGGCCATCCGAAGCGGTCGCGGTCGTAGATGGGCCACACGGCCGCGGAGAGCGGCACGCGACGGACGGCGCGAATGCTGTCGGCGGTCTCGCGCACGGTGCGGCTCACCATCTCGCGACGGAAGCGCGCCCAGCCGGTGGGATCGGCCGCCGGGTCGCGCCCAAAGGCGGCGAGGCTGGCGCGGTCCCATCCGTAGTCGGAGCCGGGGTAGCGGATGCGGTCCAGGTGCACGCCGTCGACTCTGTAGCGCCGCACCACGTCGGCCGCGACGCGGGCCAGGTGGGTGCGCACGCCCGGGTTGCCGGGGGAGAGATAGACGTACTCCTCGCCGTTGGGGCACGACATCGGGCGGCCGGAGCGGGTGTGCATCGCCCATTCCGGGTGCCGCACCAGGATGTGGTCGGGGCGACCGGGCGCGCTCGGCTGCAGGCGGCGGCAGAAGTCGGCCTCCTGCGAGTCCCAGCCGGAGAGCGCGTTGATCCAGGCGTGAAGCTGCAGCCCGCGCGCGTGTGCCTCGCGCACCGCCACCTCGAGCGGGTCCCACGACGGCGTGCCGCCTAACCGGCCGCACAGGCGCACGGAGCAGGGGTCCAGCTCGGAGCGGTAGTAGGCGTCCGAGGGGCCCCGCACCTGGAAGTACACCATGTTCAGGTGCGCCCGGACGGCGCGCACCATGATGTTGCGCACGTCGGCCTCCGTGCGGTACTCCCAGCGGTTCACCCATACCGCGCGGGCTTCGGCGCGGGGCTGCGAGGCTGTGGGTGCGGGTGGAGGCGGCGCGGGCTGCGCTTTCTCGACGTGCGTCGGGGCGGCCTCGGATGCACGGGGAGCGGTTCCGATTCCGATTGCCGCGCCTGCGATCAGGGCCAGCGGCGCGACGGCGAGCACCGCGCGGCGGGTTTGGATCATCGGGTCTTTCCTCTGGTGTGGCTTGCCGGTCTGTGTCGGCGAAAGGTACCTCGAGGCCGCTACAAGGTGCTAGGGCTACTCCGCGCGGGCGCGCCATGTTCCCAGCGCAGGACTGTTTCCGAGCGGGAACCGCAGGGCTCACGCGGAGGCGCGGAGACGCAGAGCAAGGGCGCAGAGCGCCCCCCCTTGTCATCCTGAGCGACGCGCTGCACCGCCCTTGCCCATGCTCAGCTCTTTGGCGCGGAGCGAAGGATCTACTGCGCGTGGCGCGGGGTTCGCTCACTACCCGCGGTCCTTGTGCCTCGCCGGCTAGATCCTTCGGTCGCCGCAAAAGCAGGGCGGGGCACGGCGGACATCTGGCGGGCGGCTCCCTCAGGATGACAAAAGGGCGTGGCGAGGGGTTCGCTCATTCCCCGCGGTCCTCGTGCCTCGCCGGCTAGATCCTTCGGCCGCCGCAAAAGCAGGACGGGGCACGGCTGGCATCTGGGGGGCGGCTCCCTCAGGATGACAAAGGACGGTGCGGCGGTTCTCGGCATCTCCGGGTCACCGCACGAGTCAATGCGGCGCGGTGGCCGCATGGCCCGGCTCGGTTCGTGCGGCCCCGGGTGGGCACGACGCGCTTCCGGCGATCGTCATCACCCGTCCAGAGCCCGCAATGACCACGACCAGCCCGGACGCCGAGACGAGCGCCGACCCGCGCACGCGCCTCGGCTTTCTGGCGGAGACCAGCCGCTGCCTGGCCGGATCGCTCGACTACGAGACGACGCTGGCGACGGGCGCGGGGCTGGCGCTGCCGCACTTCGGCACCTGGTGCATGGTGGACGTGGTGGAGCCGGACGACACCATCCGCCGCGTGGCAGTGATCCACCCCGACGCAGAGAAGCAGCGCACCGCCCGCGAGTTCTACGCGAGCCACCCGCCGGACCGCGACGATCCGCTGGGCGCGCCGCGGGTGATCCGCACCAGCGAGTCGGAGTTCGTCCTGGCCTACGAGGACGTGCTGGAGAGCATCGCGCAGGAGGAGCACCGCGCGCTGCTGCAGGGGCTGGGCGCGCAGTCGTTCCTCATGGTGCCCATGTGCGCGCGGGGCCGGACGCTGGGGGCCATCACCTTCGTATCCGACGACCGGCGTCGCTACGACCCCGCGGACCTGCTGCTGGCCGAGGACCTGGGACGGCGCTGCGCGATGGCCGTGGACAACGCGCGTCTGTACGCGGCGTCGCAGGAGGCGCACCGGGTGGCGGAGGCGGCGCGCATGGCCGCGACCCTCACCGCCCGCCGCGCGGAGGAGCTGCTGGGCGAGGCCAACCTCGCGCGCTACGAGGCGGCGGCGGCGAACCACGCCAAGAAGACCTTCTTCGGCACGATCTCGCACGAGTTCCGCACGCCGCTCACGGCGGTGCAGGGGTACGCGGACCTGCTCACGGACGAGGACTCCGCCCCGCTCACCGACGGGCAGCGGCGCCAGGTGGGACGCATCCGCGCGGCGAGCGACCACCTGCTTGGGCTGATCGAGGAGATCCTCACCTTTGCGCGGCAGCAGGCGGGGCGCTCCGAGCTGCGCATCCACGAGGTCGATCTAGCCGCGCTGGTTCGCGACGCATCGGCGGTGGTGGAGCCGCTCGCGGCGGCCAAGGGGTTGAGCTTCGTGCTGGCCGTTCCCGAGGGGCCGATCCCCTTTCGCACCGACGTGGGGAAGCTGCGCCAGATCATCCTGAACATCGCCGCCAACGCCGTGAAGTTCACCGAGGCCGGCGAGGTGCGGATGGAGCTGGAGGCCACCGACCGCGCGGTGCTGCTGCGCGTGGCGGACACGGGGATCGGCATCGCCGCCGAGCACGGGGAGCACGTGTTCGAGGCGTTCTGGCAGGTGGACCAGACGGATGGGCGCGTCGGCGGCACGGGGCTGGGGCTGGCGGTCACGCAGCAGCTCGCAGGGTTGCTGGAGGGCGAGGTGACGCTGGAGGCCGGCACCGAGGGCGGAAGCGTGTTCACCATCCGCCTGCCGCGCTACGCCCCCGAGCTGGGCGAGGCGGCCCAGGAAGCGCCGCCGGAGCCCGGCGCCGCGGAGAAGCGGTTGCGCGGACGCCGCTACGAGACGCGGCGCGGGTCCAAGGGTCCGCCGGCGGGTCCGGCCAAGGGTTAAGCGACGACAGATTGCGGTTCGGCCGCTGGCAGAGCAGTTTTGCGGCGAGGACGGGGCATTTTCACACGGGGCGCGTTGCTCCCACCACCAGGCATCATGGCCGCCAAGAACAACCGCAACCATTCCGCGCCCGGCGACGGATCGGAGACGCTCCTGTCGCCTTCGGAGCCGATGCAGGCCGAGCCGGCGCGCCGCAGCGAGAGCACGCCCCCGCCGCGGATTCGCGAGACGCGGCCCGCTCCCCGCGGCTTCCTCGAGCGCATGGCCGAGTCGCGGAG
>DASVVI010000808.1:0-3335 GCA_036386635.1 Longimicrobium sp. | reverse complement strand
GTGGTCAGCGGCAGGGTGGCGGAGCGGGCACAGAACGCAAACCCCCTCCCCCAGGCAGTTTGGGGGGAGGGGGATGCGTCGCGGAGCGACGCTGGGGGTGGGGCGCTCAGTTCCCGCTGTTCGCCAGGTACCCGCCGCGGTCGGTGGCCTCGGCGACGCGGTCGTGGACGGCGCGGCGGAGCGCCTGCATGCGGTTGCCGTCCTCGCCGTCGTAGGTGCGGTTGGTGAGGAGAACGACCCAGGTGCCGCGCTCGGGGTCGATCCAGAGCGAGGTGCCCGTGTAGCCGGTGTGGCCGAAGGCGATGGTGGAGATGCGCGTCCCCGCCGAGCCGCCGCCGCCTGGGGGAGGCGTGTCCCACCCCAGCGCCCGCGTGCCCGCGCCCGGCTGGCGCATGGCGAACTGCCTCACCGTGGAGGCGCGAAAGATCCGCACGCCGTCCAGCTCGCCGCCATTGGCCAGCATCCCGGCGAAGCGCGCCAGGTCGTGCGCGGTGGAGAAGAGCCCCGCGTTCCCCGCGATCCCGCCCAGCCGCCGCGCGATGGGGTCGTGCACGCGCCCCTTGAAGCCGGCGCCCAGCGCCCCCGAGGTGCCGGCGCAGCGCTGGCACCCGTCCGGGCCGAAGACGTACGAGGTGGAGGTCATCCCCAGCGGTTGGAAGACGCGCCGGTCGAGAAGGTGGTAGAGCGGCTCCCCCGCGGCGCGCTCGGCGGCGGCGAAGAGCACGATGGGGCTCAGGTCGGAGTACTCCATTCGCCCGCCGGGGTAGGTCGCGAGCGGGGTGCGCAGCACGTGCGCCAGCGCCTCCGCGCGCGACAGGCCGGCGGGCACGTCGGTGCCGGCGGGGAGGCCGGCCGTGTGCGTGAGGAGGTTGCGGACCGTCACGTACTCCTTCCCCCCGCCCGAGAACTCCGGCAGGTACGATGACACGCGATCGTCCAGCCCCATCTTGCCGTCTTCCACCAGCAGCATCACCGCCGTCGTCGTTCCCACCACCTTGGTTAGGGAGGCGAGGTCGAACACCGTCTCGTCCGGGTCCACCGGGGCCGAGTCCCAGCCGCGGCCGGTGTTGCCGAACCCTTCTTCCAGCACGATGGTGCCGCGGCGGCCGATGGCCAGCGCGGCGCCGGGGAAGGACCCGCGCTGCAGCTCGGAGTAGACGGCGTCCTCGGCGCGGATCAGGCCGATGGCGCTCATCCCCACCGACGACGGCGCGGCGAGCTCATGGCGAGCGAGGCCGGGATCGCGGGCGGGGAACGAATCCGGCTCGGATGCGAGCGGCCCCGGCACGAGGATGCCGAGCGACGCCGCCAGCGACAGGGCGGTAAGCATGGGGATGCTTGTGGCTGGGGGGTGAGACTGGCTGGGTTTGGGAGTGGGATATGCACTCTATAGCTCCCGTCCAGCCTTGTCAACAATCGCGTGTTACGTGTGTAATGTTCGGAGTTGATTCGGTCGACGATCCCCGCAACCACGCCGAAATCCAACCCCTGCAACACCTTGCAATCCGCACCATATCAATGTGGCGCCATTGCACTGCTTTCCCTAACTCGCTGTGCCTGCACGCGTTGCCCGATCCCGTCGCGCCGTGGGGTGTCCGCATTAAGATTTGCGCGTAGCAGTAAGCCCGATCGGGTCCAACCTGCACGTCATCCACCCCACATGATGCAACCCGCGCAGGTGCGGCAGAGTTCCACAGCCCGGCGTCAGTCGCGTTCGAGCCCAATCTGCCGAAGGCGCTTCTGCAGGCTCTGGCGGTGGATGCCCAGCGCTTGCGCCGTCCGCGAGACATTCCCGCCGTGCCGCTCCAGAGCCGCCGCCAGGAAGCCGCGCTCCCACGCGTCCATGGCGCGCGCCTTGGCATCGGCCCAGGAGAGGTCCGCGAGGGCGGCATCCACGGGGCCCAGCGGCGCGCGCGTGTCCAGACCGGGAGGAAGGTCGGCGGGCTCGATCGTCTCCCCCTCGGCCAGAACGACGGCGCGCTCCACGGCGTTGCGCAGCTCGCGCACGTTTCCCGGCCAGTCGTGCGCCAGCAGGATGCGGCGGGCGGCCTCGGAGAGGGCGCGGGTGGGGCGGTCGTGGCGCTCGGCGAAGTACGCGAGGAAGTGCGCCGCGATGGCCGGAATGTCCTCCCGCCGCTCGCGCAGGGGCGGAAGATGCAGCCCGATCACGCTCAGCCGGTAGAGGAGGTCCTCGCGAAACGTGCCATCCGCCGCCATCTGCTGCAGCGGACGGTTGGTAGCGGCCACCACGCGCACATCCACGGCTACCGGCTTCGTGCCGCCCACGGGAGTGACCTGCCGCTCCTCCAGGGCCCGGAGGAGCTTGGCCTGCGCGGGAGCGGCCAGGTCGCCCACTTCGTCCAGGAAGAGCGTCCCGCCACCCGCCGCCTCGAACAGCCCTACGCGGTCGCGGTCCGCGCCGGTGAAGGCGCCGCGCAGGTGGCCAAAGAGCTCGCTCTCGATCAGCTCCCCGGGAAGGGCCGAGCAGTTGATGGCCACGAACGCCGCCCCGCTGCGCCGGCTCTCCGCGTGCAGCGCGCGGGCGACAACCTCCTTGCCCGTGCCGCTCTCGCCGGTGATGAGCACGGTCGCGTCGGTGGGGGCGGCGCGGCGCACCACGCTCTGCACCTGGCGCAGCGCGGGCGAGTCGCCGATCAGGCCGCGGAAGGCGCCGCCCAGCTCCTCGCGCAGCCGCACGTTCTCCGCGCGCAGGGCCAGGAGCTCGCGGGCGCGGCGGGCGATGGCGCGGATCTCCTCGTTGTCGAAGGGCTTGGGGACGTAGCCGTACGCCCCCTCGCGCAGCGCGCGCACCGCAAGCCGCTCGTCACCGTGCGCCGTCATCAGCACGAAGAGCGTGGCGGGATGCCGCGAGCGCACCTCCTCCAGCAATTCGAGCCCGCTCATGGCGGGCATCGAGAGGTCGGAGATCACCAGGTCCGCCGGCGCATCCTCCAGCGCGGCGAGGGCGGCGGGGGCGTGCTCGGCCTCGCGCACGTCGTGCCCCTCCTCCTCCAGCAGCTCGGAAAGCGAGAAGCGGATCGAGCGCTCGTCGTCCACCACCAGGATCTTCATCGCGCCGCCTGTGGAGATGGAATGCGGATGGAGAACTCCGCGCCGCCGCCGGGCGCGCCGCCCACCCGCGCCTCCCACCCCAGCTCGCGCGCCAGGCGGCGGACGACGGCTAGCCCCAGCCCCGTCCCTCCGCCCTCGCTGCGAAAGGGCTCCCAGATCCGCTCGCGCTCGGCGGGGGGGACGCCGGGGCCGGTGTCGCTCACCACCACCTCCAGGTCGCCCTGCGCGGGCCGGGCGGCGAGGCGGACCGTGCCTCCGGCGGG